>NZ_MPRK01000084.1 GCF_002021095.1 Solemya elarraichensis gill symbiont
GCCATCAATGAGTGATGCAACTGCTCGTGTGTGCCACTGACCACCCTGCCACATCCTGCAGCAAACAGGGTATCACCGCAGAACAGCATGCCATTGCCAAAATAGGCGATGTGCCCCTCAGTGTGACCCGGTACATCCATCACTTCAAACTGCGCACCGATGCCAGCCAATTCAACCGTATCACCGGCACCGAGTCTTACTGTCAGCGAGGAGATCGGCTCATTGCTTGGGCCATAAACGGGAATGCCCGGAAAAGCCTCAAGAAGCTCCCTGACACCGCCGACATGATCACCATGTTTATGAGTAACAAGAATTGCACCGAGAACCAGACCCTGGTCTGAAAGATATTCAAGAACAGGATCTGCGTCACCGGGGTCAACAACCACGGCAACGCCGGAATCTCCGCCTGTCAGGCACCAGATATAGTTATCGTCAAATGCCGGGATCGGAATGACATCAATCATTTATACAGCTCTTCAGGATTGATCAGTGGTTCGCTGTCGATGACAACCTTGTGATAGAAACAGCTGCGGCGACCTGTATGGCAAGCAGGGCCAGTCTGGTCAACCTTCAGCAGCAGCGCATCGCCGTCACAATCGAAACGCATCTCAATCAGTTTCTGAATCTGCCCCGAGGACTCTCCCTTGCGCCAGTAGGCCTGGCGTGAACGCGACCAGTAGCAGACACGGCCGGTCTCCAGCGTCTCCTCGATTGCGGCACGGTTCATCCACGCCATCATGACAACCTCGCCACTGTCGTACTGCTGCGCGATCGCAGGTACCAGTCCATCGCTGTTGTATCCGAGTGCGTCGAGTGT
This sequence comes from Solemya elarraichensis gill symbiont, assembly GCF_002021095.1. Classification (GTDB taxonomy): domain Bacteria; phylum Pseudomonadota; class Gammaproteobacteria; order Chromatiales; family Chromatiaceae. The sequence goes on from NZ_MPRK01000084.1 coordinate 818, forward strand.
CTCGTCCAGTGATTTGGCATCACCAGCCGGGTCCTGCTCGCGTAATTTGAAAAATCCCATCGCTGTATCCACGCCCTTTTCTACTGTGGGTTTAAGTCAGTTTGAGATCATTGTAAGCCATTTCCATCTGTCATTTGATGTAAAATAGCCGCATGAAGCAGACTGACAACCTCAAGCAGAGCGTCGAAATCCAGCGCGCCTCGCTGCATAACATGCTGATCGATCCGACACAGCGCATTGCGCATGAACTGGCGGCCGTATGGGGCGACCTTGAAACCATCAATTCGCTGCTCGGCAATGCCTTCTCGATGGTGCCCTTCGCAACCTATCTCTATGTTGTCGATGCGGATGGCATCCAGCAGAGCTTCAATGCATCACGCAACGGTTTTATCGAGCTCGACTACAATCGCGACCGCTCACAGCGGCCTTACATGAAGCCCTATCCGCCGCGGGATGCCATGTCACTGTCTGAATCCTATATCAGTATGCGCAGTAAGCGCCCATCGGTTACGGCCATGCAGCCGATAATCAAGGATGATGAATTCGTTGGCTTTTTAGGCATCGATTTCGACTTGCGCGAACTACCGCTGACACGTGCAATCTATGAAGAGCCGCACCAGTGGCACCAGCTCAAGGGCGACCCCGCCATACGCGGACAGCTGTTTCAGCAGAGTCGCGCCGAAAGCATGCTCGACCAGCATATTGACGATATTCTGCCCGTCATCGAGGAACTGATGGCAGAAAGCGGTGTATTTCACGGCAAGATCCACTTTGCCTCGAGCCGTGCGACCATCTGGCACATTGACGATCCCTACCGTTACCGGCTGCTCAACTATGATGCCTTGATTGATCCGGACATTTGCCTCGCCTATCCGCATCGTCCCTATCCTGACAATGCGCTGGTTCCGAAATCTGCGCTGCAAGCGATTCTCGAGACCTTCAAATACCTGCGCTTTGCCGATGAAACCATCTACCTGCGTGCCGGATCAGTGAATATTTTCAATGGAATTGTCGGGTTGAACTTTTCCTGTGATGGTTCACACTATATCCCCCATGAGCAGTTCCTTGCCCGGGATTCCGACTTCTGGGGCGGAATTGTCTGATACATCTATACATGAAGAGTGAGAATCGCAGTGAGTCGTAAAGAAGAGATTGAAAGCCTTCTTCAGGAGAGCTTCACTCCCCTGTTTCTGGAGGTGGCAGATGAATCCCATATGCACAGTGTTCCCGAGGGTTCCGAGTCACACTTCAAGGTCACCCTGGTTAGTGATCAATTTGATTCCAAACCCCTGGTGCAACGTCACCGGGCCGTGAACAGCTCTCTTGGTGCGCTGCTTGCCGGCGGCATCCACGCACTCGCACTTCACACCATGACACCCGAAGAGTGGTTTGCAAAAGGTGGAGTTGCGCCCGACTCACCGCCTTGCCTTGGTGGTTCAAAGAAATAACAGGAAACAGTAGACATGATATTTGAAGGACTTCGCTGGATTATCGGCCGTGGCGTGCTCGCCTATGAAAAAATGACTGCCCCGGAAGCACCGGTGTACAGCATGGAGCAGCAGGCCGCGATTGATGCACAGACACAGGGACTGGCACTGTATGAATTCAAGGCATGCCCTTTCTGCATGAAAGTGCGCCAGGAGTTTCGCCGCAAGGGGCTTAACGTTGAACTGCGTGATGCAAGACGCAATCCCGCATGGGGAGATGAACTCAGGGAAGAGGGTGGAAAATACCAGACACCCTGTCTGAAAATCACCAGTGGTGACGGCCAGGTAGAATGGCTTTACGAATCGAATGATATTATCGACTGGCTCGGCGAGAATATTGTCATCCAGGCCTGATCCGGGCAATGAAACAGTTTCGACTTGCAGTTTGTAACTTACTGACTACAAGAGTGACATGGCGTAAACCAGCGCATCCTCTCTCTTGTCATCATCAGGATAGTAGTTGGGGCGAAAACCGATTTCATTGAAACCGTAATCAAGGTAGAGCTGCTGGGCAACAGTGTTTGATGCACGCACCTCGAGAAACAGGGTTTCAACACGCCGCTCCCGGACAATGCCGACAAAATGCTCCAGCAGCTGCCTGCCATACCCCCGCCCCTGCAGGTGCGGATGAATACAGATGTTCAGCAGGTGTGCTTCGCCGACTGCGGAACTCATCATGGCATAACCGATGATTGTACTATCCCGCTCTGCAATGACACCGATATAACCAGCCTGCAGGCAGTCACGAAATATTCCCTTGGTCCAGGAGTGCTTGTAGGCAAGCATCTCGACCTCCATCACCGCGCCCAGGTCTTGACGAGTCATCTCCCGGCAAGCAGTTCGATCTGGCGATTGAGATAGTGGCGACAGGAGATGATCTATTCCGGTGACGGGTTGCGGTTAGCCTGGGGCCGGCACTTTAGAATGTTCGCGATATAGACTTGCTCACGACCAAATCCGCAGGCAAGCAGCATCTGGTTGAGCAACTGCCCCGCCCTGCCGACAAAAGGTTCTCCCTGCCTGTCCTCGTCTGCGCCTGGTGCCTCGCCGATGATCATCAGCTCTGCATTCTGATTGCCTGTACCAAAGACCGTTTGTGTTCGTGTCGCAGCAATCGTGCAACGATTGCAGTTCTCAACGGACTGCTGCAGCGAGTCCCAGTCATGCAACTGCTCTTCAGCTTCATCCGGCAGTGTGATTTCAGCGGCATCACCAGGCTGGCGTTGCTGACGACGCGACCACACCTGGATGCCCATGGCATCCAGCATGTGGTGTTGTCGCTGATCCAGCATGCCTACCCGCATGCGAGCTTACACATCCGCCGCTTGCGGATGCTCCCTCACTTCGGGCTCCAGCAGGCGGTTGAGGCCATTGATATAGGCTTTTGCCGAGGCGATAACGATATCGGTATCGGCCCCCGAACCATTGATGATGCGACCATCTTTCTCGAAGCGCACGGTCACATCACCCTGGGCATCTGTACCCGAGGTAATGTTGTTGACAGAGTAGAGCTGCAGGTGAGCACCGCTGTCGACAATCGACTCGATCGCCTTATATGCGGCATCGACCGGACCACTACCGATCGAGGAACCATTCACCTCCTCATCATCAACAGACAACACCAGCTCGGCTGTAGGAGTTTCGCCGGTTTCGGAACAGACCTTGAGCGAGATGAGCTTGATACGCTCCTGCAAGGCTTCTCCGCTGCTTTCAGACATCAGCACCTGGAGATCCTCATCGAAGATCTCATGTTTCTTGTCTGCGAGATCCTTGAAGCGACTGAAGACGATATTGAGTTCAGCCTCAGTGTCAAACTTGTGCCCGAGTTCCTCGAGGCGGGTACGAAAAGCGTTACGCCCGGAGTGCTTGCCGAGCACCATGCGATTATGTGACCAGCCGACATCCTGTGCACGCATGATTTCGTAGGTCTCGCGACTCTTGAGCACGCCATCCTGGTGAATTCCGGACTCGTGTGCGAACGCATTCGCACCGACAATCGCCTTGTTCGGCTGCACCGCAAAACCCGTAATGTTGGATACCAGCTTGGAGCAGGTCACAATCTGCGTGGTGTCGATATTGGTCTCACAGTCGTAAACGTCATGACGGGTACGCACTGCCATCACCAGCTCTTCGAGCGAGGCGTTGCCTGCACGCTCACCAAGGCCATTGATGGTACATTCAACCTGGCGCGCGCCATTCTGAACCGCGGCAAGTGAGTTGGCCACGGCAAGACCGAGGTCATTATGACAATGCACAGAGAAAATCGCTTTGTCCGCATTGGGCACACGCTCAATCAACTGCTTGATGGTCTCACCAAACTGCCACGGCATGGCATAGCCGACCGTATCCGGGACATTGATGGTAGTTGCGCCAGCATCAATCACCGCCTCAAAGACACGGCACAGAAAATCGATTTCGGAACGTCCCGCATCTTCTGCCGAAAATTCAACATTATCGGTAAAATTGCGTGCCCGCTTGACCGCATAAACGGCCTGTTCGACAACCTGGTCCGGGCTCATGCGCAACTTGTGCTGCATGTGGATTGGCGAGGTCGCGATGAAGGTGTGAATACGTCCTGAATTGGCGTTTTTCAACGCCTCACCGGCACGATCGATATCTGAATCGAGGGCGCGTGCAAGGCCACACACGGTCGAATCCGTGATGGTCTCGGCTACCGCCTTGACCGCCTCAAAATCACCGACACTGGCGATTGGAAAACCCGCCTCGATAACATCGACACGCAGCTTCTCCAACGACTTGGCAATGCGCACCTTTTCATCTTTGGTCATGGATGCGCCGGGGCTCTGCTCACCGTCGCGCAATGTTGTATCAAATATGATGAGTTTGTCGTTACTCATGGAATCCTCTCCTGATCAGCCCCATAGTTTACGGACTATGGCAGATCGTTCAATCATTCATTATTAATTCAGGGTATTGCGGTGGATTTTGTGCCTCGCCAGGGCAGGTCGGTCGTATTAAGCCCCGCAGGGCAGCAGACCTGGGAGTGATAGCATGAGTAGGACAGGCGCGCACGCACGATCATTACGGCTGAAAGCCGTATGATGAGCCAAATTATGACGTGCGCACTGTGTCATCAGGTTATTCTCTAATAGGACGCCCGGACGATTCCGGATGCCGTGAAATATAAATATAACGCGCTTTTCCCCCTTTGCCAATAGCCGGAATCAAAGGTACTATTGGCACTTGACCACAACTCTGCGGGAGAGATTGGCTGTCTGTATGCAGGCGCGCCAACGCCGAAGGCGCAAACCGCCCGGAATCGCTCAGGCAAAAGGACCGCGGAATTGGCACGAAATGCCAGGTCAACTCTGGAGAGCAGCCACTAGACTGGCTCACCGACGGGGCAGGGTGAAATTCAGGAAATCCCGGATTCGGGACGCCCTATCACTCAAACTCTCAGGTTCGAGGACAGAGGGGCGGCACCAGGAAAATATGGCCTGGTGCCGCCCTTTTGCGTTTGAACTATCGCTACGGAGTCGACCATGGATCAAAAAACCATTCTGAATGAAAGCCATCGCGCCATGGGCGCCCGCATGGTGCCTTTTGGCGGCTGGGATATGCCAGTCAACTATGGGTCACAAATCGAGGAACATCATGCCGTGCGTCAGGATGCAGGTATGTTCGATGTGTCACACATGCGGGTTATCGATCTCAAGGGAAGCGATACCACGCATTTCCTGCGCCACCTGATCGCCAACGATGTTGCTCGCCTGAAAGAGCCCGGCAAGGCACTCTACTCCTGCATGCTCAATGAGCAAGGCGGAGTGATTGATGACCTGATTGTCTACTATCTCGATGACACCTGGTTTCGCATGGTGGTGAATGCCGGTACTGCAGACAAGGACCTCGGCTGGATCATCGGCCAGTCATCCGGTTTTAATGTCGAGGTGTCGCCGCGCCGCGACCTGGCAATGATCGCCGTACAGGGTCCAAACGCGGTGGCAAAGACACTACCGCTACTGAATGACGAGATCCGTGACTCTGCCGGCACGCTCAAGCCTTTTCATGCCGCCTGGGACAGCAGCTGGTTCATCGGGCGCACCGGTTACACAGGCGAAGACGGTTTCGAAATTATCCTGCCGGAAAATGACGCTGCCGATTTCTGGCAGAAACTTGCAGATGCAGGTGTTCGCCCCTGTGGACTCGGCTCACGAGACACCCTGCGCCTGGAGGCCGGAATGAATCTCTACGGTTCCGATATGGATGAAGAGACCAGCCCGCTTGAAGCCGGACTCAAATGGACCATTGCGCTTGAACCCGCTGAGCGTGATTTTGTTGGACGCAAGGCGCTGGAAGCGAAGCTTGCCGAGGGCAAGCTGAAAACATTTGTTGGCCTGCTTCTGGAAGGGCGTGGCATTCTGCGCGATCACCTGCCACTTTTCGATGGCGACAAGCAGATCGGCGAGATCACTTCTGGCGGTTTCTCACCAACTCTCGAACGCAGCATCGCCTATGCACGGGTTGATGCCGATGCACCTGAGCAGTTTGAGGTCGAGATGCGAGGCAAGCGCCTGCCGGTCAGAAAAACAAAAATCACATTTGTGCGTAATGGCAAAGCCTGCATCGATTTGTGAAGAAAACAGAATTCAAAGATTAATTTACCTGGAGAAAGACTATGAGCAACGTACCAGCTGACCTGAAATATACAAATTCGCATGAGTGGGTTCGTGACGAGGGTGATGGCATTGTCACTATCGGTATCACCGACCACGCGCAGGAACTGCTTGGCGACCTGGTATTTGTTGAACTGCCGGAAGTCGGCGCAAACGCAGAGACCGGTAGCGAAATCGCTGTAGTCGAATCGGTAAAGGCTGCATCCGACGTTTACAGCCCGCTCAATGGTGAGGTTGTCGAAGTCAACGAAGCGCTTGCAGATGCACCTGAGCAGGTCAACGACTCTGCATACGAAGATGGCTGGTTGTTCAAACTGAAGCTTGCCGATACTGGTGCGCTTGACGCCCTGATGAACGCTGAAGCATATACAGCACATGCAGAGTCCGAGGATCACTAATGCCGTTTATTCCACACACGGAACACGACATCGAGAAAATGCTGAAGACCATCGGGGTCGACAGCATCGATGACCTGTTCGACGAAATTCCGGATTCACTGAGAACTGACAAGTTCGATGCGATTCCGCAGGGTATTACGGAGATGGACATCTCCGCACTGATGCACGAAAGAGCCAACCAGGACGGTGTTCCAACCTGTTTTATAGGTGCAGGTGCCTACGATCACCATATACCTGCAGCAGTCTGGGAACTGACAACCCGCGGTGAGTACTACACCGCCTACACGCCATACCAGGCCGAGGCGAGCCAGGGCACCCTGCAGTTGCTGTATGAATTTCAATCGATGCTGACTGCGCTGACAGGCATGGATGTCTCGAATGCATCCCTGTATGACGGCGCATCCGCACTCGCCGAGGCGATCCTCATGGCGGTACGTGCAAATCGCAAGTCAAAGTCGAGAAAAATCCTGGTTCCGCGCTGCCTGCATCCGGAATATCGGAAGACAGCCAAAACAATTGTCACCAACCAGAAAATCGAACTGGTCGAGATTCCTTTTGATGTAAAAACCGGACGCACAGACCTGGCTGCACTGGATGCCTTTAGCGATGAGGATATCACTGCACTGGTCATCCCCCAGCCAAACTTTTTTGGTGTGCTCGAGGATGTCGATGCACTCACAAGCTGGGCACAGGAACGCAATATTTTCACTATAGCAGTCGTTAACCCGCTTGCTATGTCCATGCTGACGCCAGCAGGAGAATGGGGCAATGACGGTGTCGATATCTGCGTTGGAGAAGGCCAGCCACTAGGCATTCCTCTCGCCTCAGGCGGCCCCTATTACGGTTTCATGTGCTGTAACCAGAAACATGTTCGCCAGATGCCCGGGCGCATCATTGGCCGTACCGAGGATCTTGAAGGCAAGGTCGGTTATGCCCTCACCCTGCAGGCCCGTGAACAGCATATCCGCCGCTCAAAAGCGACTTCCAACATCTGTACCAACCAGGGGTTGATGGTCACTGCATCAACCATTCACATGGCCATGATGGGTGGAACCGGTCTTGCACATGCTGCCTCAACCAGCCATCAGAACCTGAGCAAGCTGAATAATGCGCTGACTTCAATCGAAGGTGTCGAGCAGGCATTTTCTGCCCCGGTATTCAATGAAAGTGTGCTCAAACTCGATGCACCGGTCGCTGATGTATTACGCTCGCTGGCAACGGACAACCTGCTGGGTGGATACGACCTGGGCAAGGATTACCCGGAGCTGGGTGATGCACTGCTCGTCTGTGCAACCGAAAAACGCACTGATGCAGAAATCGAAAACTACCGCGACAAGCTGAACGGGATTCTGAATGCATAACGCCAGCCTCATCATCCCGACACATCCTGGCCGGTCCAGGAGGAGTTAACAGAATGGTTGCCATCACAAGACGTGGAACACCCTGCAATACCATTGGCGAACTGCCTGCGGTAGGTACCAAGGCGCCCAATTTTCGCCTCGTCACCGAGAACCTGAAGAACTGGACGCTGAAAAACTTCAAGGGGAAAAAGAAAATTCTCTATATCGTCCCGAGCCTCGACACACCGACCTGTGCCATGTCGACGAAAATATTCAACGACCGTATCGCCAGTGTCGACGGGGTTGTCATCATCATCTCGGCTGACCTGCCGTTTGCAATGAAACGCTTCTGCAGCACCGAGGGGCTCGAGCATGTCGTCAACCTGTCGATGATGCGAGACAAGAAATTTGGCAAGGATTACGGCGTCCTGCTTGTCGACGGTCCACTCGAGGGCATTACTGCACGTGCCGTGGTGGTTCTTGATGAAAATGACGACGTGGTGCATACCGAGCTTTCGCAAGAGATAGCAACAGAACCTGACTATGATGCCGCACTCAAGGCGATTGGCGCCTGAGTTGGACACAGATAAACAGATATATACAGACGGATAAACCGATGCTGATTTACGAACAATCACACACTGGCCGCCGCGCCACTGCCCAGTCACCTGCTGCTATGGGAGATGTCAGCGACATCCCTACAGAACTGCTTCGCAAGGAGACGGCTGCACTTCCACAGGTCTCTGAAATGCAGGCAGTGAGACACTATACGCGCCTGTCACAGAAAAACTTCTCGATCGACACCAACTTCTACCCACTTGGTTCGTGCACCATGAAGTACAACCCGCGTGCGTGTAATACGCTCGCCATGCTGCCTGGAATACTCGCACGCCATCCGTATGCTCCCGAGTCACACAGCCAGGGATTTCTGGCCTGCATGTATGACCTGCAGGAGATGCTGAAAGTGGTAACCGGCATGCAAGCGGTCTCGCTGACGCCTGCAGCAGGCGCACAGGGCGAGTTTGCCGGTGTTGCCATGATTCGTGCTTACCACGACGCAAACAACGACCATGAGCGCACAGAGATCATCTGCCCGGACGCTGCGCATGGAACCAACCCGGCCACTGCTGTGATGTGCGGCTACAAGGTCAGGGAGATTCCGACAAAGTCGGATGGTGATGTTGATGTCGAGGCACTGAAAG
>NZ_MPRK01000085.1 GCF_002021095.1 Solemya elarraichensis gill symbiont
GCGGATCATCTAACCCATAATATGGGCCTGCTACAGGAACTGGCAGGCACACACCCACTATGACTATAGGAGGTTAGAGAAATGACACTGTACCCGGTTAAACGCAACTTCCCCTGCCTGCTGGAGTTCGCTCCGTGAGAATTGTGGTTGCTCTTGGAGGTAATGCCCTGCTACGTCGTGGCGAACCGCTAACTGCTGAAAATCAACGCCGCAACATTCGAACGGCAGCAGAGGTACTGGCACCGATCGCGCGTGAACACGAACTAGTGATTTCTCACGGCAATGGCCCACAGGTAGGGCTTCTGGCACTTCAGAGTGCGGCCTATAAACCAGAGGAAATCTACCCACTTGATATCCTTGGTGCGGAAACCGAAGGCATGATCGGTTATATGATTGAACAGGAATTAAGCAACCTGTTACCTGCCGACGGTCATTGTGCGACCCTCCTGACCCAAATCGAGGTCGATCCGAATGATCCCGCGTTCACACGCCCGACCAAACCCATTGGGCCCGTCTATAAAGAGCGTGAAGCGCAGAGTCTGGCAAGCAGTCGAGGCTGGAGTGTTGCACCTGATGGAGACTGGTATCGCAGAGTAGTCCCTTCACCGCGGCCCAGGCGCATCCTTGAACTGGGCATCATCGAGCTGCTGATCAGCAAGGGTATCATTGTGATCTGTGCGGGGGGTGGCGGGATACCCACGGTGCTCCGCGAAGATGGTACATTGATCGGTGTCGAAGCAGTTATAGACAAGGATCTTGCGAGTTCACTGCTGGCACAGGAACTAAATGCAGATATGCTCCTGATGCTTACCGATGTCGATGCTGTCTACAAGAATTGGGGTAAACCGAATAGCTGTCCGATAAAGCAAATCTCACCGCAGGCCATCAGGGAGTTATCATTCGAGCCTGGCTCCATGGCGCCCAAGGTCGAAGCGGCCATTGAGTTTGTCGAGAAGACCGATGGTATCTCCGGTATTGGCGCGCTCAAGGATGCTCAAGCGATTATACGTGGTGAAGCGGGTACTGTGATTACCAGGGATGCTATAGAGACCCCTGCCGGGATTGAGTGAGATTTGGTCTGACTCGAGGTTACATCAGCAGAGTTTGTTTTTCTTTAAGAACTCCTCTACCAGACTGGCCAGCCCCGGTTCACCAACCTCGGCGAATTCATAACGCACGCGTATAACAGGCTTGTCTATTTCGATCAGCGCTCCGATATCGCAGGGGGTCGCGGCTACCACAAGATCCACATCTGTCGCATTGATCGTTTCACGCAATGCCTGAAGCTGTGACGGATGATAACCTATGGCAGGAAGCACAGCGCCAATATGAGGATATTTCGCATACACTTCTGCAATTTCCTCCACTGCATAGCTGCGTGGGTCTATGATTTCCGCCGCCTGTGCCTCTGTGGCGGCCACAAAACCTGCTCCATAGGGCATCCCGCCATGGGTAATCGTCGGCCCATCTTCTACCACGAGAATCCGCTTGCCACATACAGCCATGGGATCATCCAGTTGTACCGGCGAGGCACCGCGCACAATTGGCGCTATCGGGCTGATCCTGTGGGCATTATCGGTCACCTGCTGAATGTCGGCATCCGACGCCGAATTCACCTTGGAGACGAGAATGATATCTGCCATACGCAGCACAGCCTCGCCTGGATGATGCGTTGTCTCGTGCCCTGGGCGGAGTGGATCAACCATGACGATATGCAGATCAGGACGGATGAAAGAGAAGTCATTATTTCCGCCATCCCACAGAATGACATCCACCTCACTTTCGGCATGATCCACAATTTCGGCGTAGTCGACTCCTGCATAGACAACATTACCCAGGAGCAGGTGCGGTTCATACTCTTCACGTTCCTCAATCGTGCATTCGGCAGCGTCCAGATCGCTTCTTGACGTGAAACGCTGTATGGCCTGGCTCTCGAGGTCACCATAGGGCATGGGATGACGAATAACGGCAACCTTCAGGCCATGTTGCTTAAGAAGCTTCGACAACCAGCGTGTTGTCTGGGATTTTCCACAACCGGTACGAACCGCACAGACAGAAATAACCGGTACTTTTGCCTTCAACATGGTTCGTTCAGGGCCCAGCATCACGAAGTCTGAACCGGCTGCAAGGGCGACAGAAGCCTTGTGCATGACAAGGGCATGGCTGACATCACTATAGGCAAACACAACTTTGTCGATATTCTCTTTACGACACAGTGCATCGAGCTCGGATTCATCATGAATCGGGATACCATCTGGATAGTAGCGGCCGGCAAGTGAAGCTGGATATCGTCGCCCGGCGATATCCGGGATCTGTGTTGCGGTAAAGGCAATCACTTCGTTGTCAGGATTGTCGCGATAGACCATATTGAAATTATGAAAATCACGACCGGCAGCACCCATTATTATGATGCGAGTGGCTTTTTGATTGTACGGCATCGATCGTTTTTTACTTAATATGCAATGGTTAATTGGATTGCCAGAATCATGTCAAATACTTAGCTCCTGTGGATTTGGGATAGTTTATCTTCATGATGAGTATACACTCAGTTTCTCAGCCCCTCCCCCTCGGAGCTCGACATAGGCAGTCTCGGTCCAAGTTCGGAAAGGTTCGGAATAAGAAGTTCGGTCGAGGGTGAGGCAGCCGAGGAAGCTGTTACGATTCTTCTACTTAGTGAGACTGTTCCTGGTCTCATAATCCTTTGGTCCGGGGTTCAAGCCCCTGACGGCCCACCATTCAATTTCGATATAGATCTACGGCTTATGAGAAATTATGGGCCGTTTTTTGTGGAATGACCAAGGAATTATGGATTTCGGGAAGTCCCTTGGTGAGTTATGGAAAGGCGATAGCCGAAAGCTAACATTCAGCGCTCTGCCAGGCAGGACTGAACTAGCAGTACCTGCCTGACTATCTCCTGTCTCAAGAGAGCTTTTTCAGCTTCTTTTTCAGCTTTTTAACTTTTGATTCCTGCTTAGATGCCTTGGCCTTACGAGTCTTGATTTCCTTCTTTATAGAACGTGCTTTTTTGGATGTTTTTTTTGACATAGGTTTCTCCATATTGTCTTCAATGAATGATTTTATCCGCTTCTGATCCAAAGCGGACATTGCTAGTGTAATTGTCGCCTGCCTACTTCTCCTTAGCGTTCCCTTTTTTTTGTTTTTTCTTGAGTTGATCCATCATTGCCAACCCTTTCTTGCGTTGGGCGTGTGCAAGCTTGATTCGTTTTTTGATACGCTTATGCTTGTCTATATCTTGTTCGTTCTCAAGTTCTTGTTCGAGCTGCTTTTCGTAACGACGGATTTTCTTCAACACGTGTTTCAGGCACTTGCGCTTTTCCTTGCGCTTACGCTCGTCGGTATTGATATAACGTTCTGCCTTATCGATTATTTTCGCCAATTTCATCGATTTACACCTGTTTGGTTATTTACATCTTCTTCCATTAATACCACCATTTCCTCATCATCGAGTGCCAGGCTGCGTTCAGCTTCGCGAATCGCCATACTACCGGTTGAAAAAAGGATCTCCCCCATCTTGATCAGGTGTTTTGAAACATCATACGCATAGCTTCCATCATTCATCAACGATGTTGCCATTTGTGGAGTGATCATATGCTTACGTACCAAGCCATCCAGGTTCTGGTCAAATCGATTATCAGTCTCCTTGACCTCCATTTTCAGAGTATCAATAGAGAGAATGGCCGCGGAATCTTCTCCCACTTTACGCACATTATCGAGCTGCCTCATGACTCTTGCGACCTGACGTCGAAGATCATCATATTCGCGTCTTATATCGATATTATCAGCGTTGAGATAGTTCGACAGGTTCTTCTGCAGATGCTTTGTGTCTTTAATTGCTTCAACAATGTCACGGCCAGCTGCACGCAATTCAAACAGCTCATCGGCCTGGTCTGACGTCATGCTGGTTTGCGCCTCACCGATGAAGCCGACAATTTCAGCATAGAGATTTTTAACATTGTCGTTGTATTCTTTATCGATATCGATTGTGATGGGTTTACGTGATGCGGTAACAATGTTCTCTAACGACCTGTCAGCTAATATCTCATCAGCCTGAAGGCTGAGACCTGAAGCAATAATATCGAAGGCATTATCATAGAGATGCAACGTCTCTTTACGCACTGCCTCGATTGCCGTATCCCCCAGTTCGAATGCAGCATCATTCAGGAAGCGTGGTTCTGCAGCGGTTCTTGCACGCCGTTGGAATCTCTTTTCAAGAAACTCCACCATCTTGCCGATCAGCGGTAGCATCAGCGCGATACCCAGTGCATTAAACAACGTGTGGAAAACAGCTAACTTTAGCGTGTAATCAGTCTCAGCAATGCCGAGCCAGGCACTGATACTATCGACCGCGATAGCGAGCTTGTAGATAAGGGCAATTGCAACAACCGCAGTGACCACATTAAAAATGAGATGCGCGGCTGCAAGTCGCCGCCCCTCGACGTTAGCGCTCAAGGCCCCGATGATCGCTGTAATAGTTGTACCGATATTGGCACCAATTGCCAGTGCCAATGCATTTTCATAAGTGATCTGCTGAGCTGCCAAGGCAGTGATAATTAATACCAACGTCGCGTGACTGGACTGCATGACAACAGTGGCCACCAGCCCCAGTAATGCGAAGAGGAATATTCCCGGATAACCGGCAACTGCGTACTGGGCCAGATCGATACTGCCCTTGAATGCATCAAAACCCTCTTTCATGTGATGAATGCCAAGGAACAGAAATCCGAGCCCGGCGAGTACATAACCGATGCCTTTCAGTTCACGACTCTTCTGGAAGACCAGAATGATGCCGAAAACCAGCATTGGCATCGCATAGGCGGAAATCTTCACCTTGAGACCGAAACCCGCAACAAGCCAGGCGCCTGTTGTCGTGCCAAGGTTGGCTCCGAAGATAATGCCGATTCCGGCCGCGAGCGGAATCAGGCCCGCCGAGAGAAATGAGATTGTAATGACCGAAACGAGCGAACTCGATTGCATGATGGTTGTCGTTACAACCCCGAAACTGAGGCTCTTCCAGAGTTTATCCGTCGTACGACGTAATAGATTTTCCAGCAGGCCGCCAGTAAATGCCTTGAACCCCTCTTCCAGCGCAAGCATGCCAAACAGGAAGATCGCAACACCAGCGGCTATCTGTTTAAAGTCGGGGCTGATCCAGAATCCGTAAGCAAGTATGCCTAGAATCGTGGGGAGCAGAATTTTGCGAATCATCGAAGCCTTGTATCCGTCATGGTGATTATCATTTGCAATGAAATCAGGGAGTGCCCTCCCTGGCTGATAGAAATCAGTTCAAATGAATTAGAAATCAATCTCACCTTATGCTACACGCGTCTCGCGCTACATTGTATATACATTATAACACGGGCAGTCGGCATTAAATAGAAGCCCCTGTATGGGGCTTCTATTCGTGATCATCAGGGAACCATCATTCCCCGGATTGTAAAAAACAGCATGGCTGCAAGGAATGCGGAAGCTGGTACTGTAATGACCCATGCCGCAGCAATGCGAAACAGGGCGGTACGTTTGACCAGTTCCTTTCGATAAACACGCTTTAACTCCTTGCGATCTTTCTTAGGCAAGTCAACATCTGCCTTATGAACTTTTAACTGTGCAAGCATCTGGCGTTTATCTTCAAAGGGAGCTGATTCGAACCTCTCCATGAATTCCTCAACAACAGACTGATCCTCATCCGTATGATGATCTTCGATCTCCTGGATCGTCTTGTCATAGCTCGACTTGAGATATTCACGCAAAAAGCCAACGCCGAAGACACCACCGACAGCAATGTGTGTCGAACTAACAGGTAGCCCAAGTTGCGATGCAATGATGACCGTGATTGCTGCGGCCATAGCAATGCAGTAGGCACGCATCTGGTCAAGCTCAGTAATCTCACTGCCTACTGTCCTGATTAGTTTAGGGCCGAAAAGTGCGAGACCAACACTGATACCGAGAGCACCAACAAGCATGACCCATAACGGAATTTCAGCCTTTGACGCGACCCCCTGATGGAGAATAGCGTCATTGATCGCTGCCAGGGGGCCGACTGCGTTGGCGACGTCATTGGCGCCATGGGCAAAACTCAACAGTGCTGCAGCAAATATCAGTGGAACCGTGAAAAGCTTGTTGATGCTCTGCTTTTCATTTGCCAGTTTGTTGGCGTAACGGGCGATATAGGGGGCAATCAGGAAATAGGCTACAACGGCAATGCCAAAACCGATGCCACCAGCCATGAAAATATCAAGCTTCCATATCTTCTTTAGCCCTTTCAGCAGCAGGTAGGTGCTAAACGCCCAGACCATGATAGAAATCATTAACGGAACCATGCGCTTGGCCGCGGCAATCTTGTCCTTCTTATAGGTAATACTGCGTTTGATCCAAATTAGGAAGGACGCTGCGATCACACCGCCAAGAACCGGTGAAATAACCCAGCTTGCTGCGATCTGGGCCATCTTGCCCCAATCAGCAATCGCCCATCCGGCTGCGGCAATCCCTGCGCCGAGAACACCGCCAACAATCGAATGCGTGGTTGATACCGGTGCCCCGAGAGCAGTGGCCAGGTTCAGCCAGATGGCACCAGCCAAAAGCGCTGCCATCATCAGCCAGATAAAGGTTTGACTATCTGCAATTAATGATGGATTGATGATGCCTTTTTTGATGGTACTGACAACGTCACCACCAGCAACAATCGCCCCGGCAGCTTCGAAAATGACAGCGATCATGATTGCACCAACCAGTGTTAGTGCCTTCGAACCAACGGCAGGACCGACGTTATTTGCGACATCGTTGGCACCGATATTCATTGCCATGTATGCGCCGATCATAGCGGCAATAACCAGTTCGATGCTAACTTCACCGTTAATGGTTAACCGAGTAGCAAAGAGC
>NZ_MPRK01000086.1 GCF_002021095.1 Solemya elarraichensis gill symbiont
CCTTTCACCTTTCACCTTTCACCTTTCACCTTTCACCTTTCACCTTTCACCTTTCACCTTTCACCTTTCACCTTTCACCTTTCACCTTTCACCTTTCACCTTGAACCTTAACTGTTGTTGCGTCCACGACCCTGCCCGCCTCTGCCTCTGCCGCCACCACCAGAACTGCGGCCTCTGCCACCGCCGCGGTTGCCGCCGGAACCATGCATCGGTTTCCTGCGTTCGGTTCTGACACGACTGCCTGGGTCGACTTCAGCAAGCAGTTCGGAAGGAGGCATGGTGACATCAAGTTTCTGCTTGATGTAGGCCTCGATATCCGGAAGTGCCATGGCGTAGGATTCACACACGAAACTGATGGCATCACCGTCACTGCCGGCACGTGCCGTACGGCCAATGCGGTGGACATAGTCCTCGGCATCATCAGGAAGGTCGTAATTGATGACGTGCGAAACATCTTCAATATGCAGTCCGCGTGCTGCAACGTCAGTAGCTACAAGCACAGAGAGTTCACCATCCTGAAAGCGTTTCAACAGCGACAGGCGCTTTTTCTGCGGCACATCGCCGGAGAGAATACTTGCTGGGAAACCATTGCCTTCAAGAAATCCCCAGATGATATCGGCAGCGCGCTTGGTGTTGACGAAAACAATTGCACGGTGCTCGTCAAATGAGCGCAGCAGACCGATCAGTAACGGAATCTTCTCGTCATTGGCGACCATGTAGCCTTTTTGACGGATGCGATCCGCTGTGAGGGTATCGGATTCGACCTTGATCTGGGTCGGGTTGTTCATGTGCTCGTAAGCAAGTTCTGTGACACGGTAGCTGAGCGTTGCCGAGAACATCAGGCCAAGACGCTCTTCAGGTGGTGGTGTGCGCCTGATGAGGTAGCGAATGTCCTTGATAAAACCGAGATCGAACATACGGTCGGCCTCATCCAGTACCACGACTTGCGTGGCTTTAAGGTCATATACTTTCTGTTTAAAGTAGTCAATCAGGCGTCCTGGCGTCCCGATCAAAATATCAACGCCGTCCTCCAGGTCCTGGCGCTGTTTGTCGTATGCAGTACCGCCAAATACGGCACGAATCCGGAAATCAGTATGTGCCCCCAGCTGCAGGGCATCCTTGTGAATCTGTACTGCGAGCTCGCGTGTCGGTGCAACCATCAGAGCGCGCGGCTGGTTCTTTCTGCGATTCTCTTTAGCTGGATGCGTCAGCAGGTGCTGAAAGGTGGCAAGCAGGAAGGCAGCGGTTTTACCTGTGCCTGTCTGCGCCTGTCCGGCAATGTCCTGGCCTGCGAGGGCCAGCGGCAGGGTTTCTGCCTGGATTGGGGTGCAGTAGTCGAAACCTGTGTCCTTGATGCCTGCCGCAACGCGGGGGTCAAATTCAAAGGAGTCGAAACGTGTATCTGTAAGGTGGCTGTCACTCATATAGGGTGCTCATCATTGTTATTCCTGCATTTCAAGGTCGATTGGCATCCTGGTCGGAGAGTCGATACAGACCAGCTTGTCGCGGCTGCTTTCGCCCTTCACCAGGGTGACGGCATTTTTCGTCACGCCAAAATCTTTCGCAAGCATCTTGATCAGGTGGCTGTTGGCCTTGCCATCAACGGGGGGTGCCAGGATTTTTACCTTGAACTGGTCACCATGGGGACCTGCATACTCATTTCCTTTCGACCTGGGCAGGATTTTCAGTCTAAGGAACAGCTTGTTATCTTCCCAACGATACCACGCCTCACTCATTTTTGCAGTATTGGCGGTACACCAAAGAGTGCAAACAGAGGCGGCATGATGAGCATCTTCAGCACCTTCAGTCCGATGATGGCCAGCATGGGGGTGAAGTCGACACCGGATGATCTGGCGGGAAAGACTCTTCTGACCGGGTTTGTAACAGTTGCTGCGATCTGTGAAACCAGCAGCTGCAACGGGTGACCCTGTGTAGTGGGAAACCAGCTCATGACCGCCTGTATGACGATGGAGAAAATAAATATCGAGAAGAATAGTGAGACCAGTTGTGGCAGTGCCCACGGGAGTGCGGCCAGCAGTGCTCCGTCATAACCGACGATTGCAAGTATCAGCAGCCCTTCAATCGCAGTTGCCGCCCATGCAGCGACCAGTGAGGAGATATCCATGCCGCGGTAGCCGGGTATGAAACGACGAAATTGCTTGAGCACCGGTGCTGTGACATTGATTATCATCTGTGAAATCGGGTTGTAGAAATCTGCCCTTGTCGCCTGCAGCAGGAAACGCAGCAGAAGCAGCATGGTGTAGAAACCAAATCCGATCTGGATCAGGAACAGCAGCGGCGTGGAGAGATATCCGCCTTCCATTATGGCTGCTCTCCATTGACCTGGCTTGAAAGCTCGATCGAGCGGTCACGTGCGGCAGTGAGTGCGTCCTCTATGATCTGCTCCAGGCCACTCTCATTGAAGACTGAGAGCGCTGCGGCCGTGGTGCCTCCGGGGGAGGTGACTTTCTCGCGCAGTACCGAGGGATCCTCGGGATTCTCCAGCGCCATGCGTGCAGCGCCCAGTGCGGTGTGTAGTGTCAGCAGTTTCGCCGAGTTGTGCTCCATGCCCATTTTCTCGGCAGCCTTGATCATCAGTTCCATTACCAGGAAAAAGTAGGCAGGTCCGCTGCCGGAGATGGCAGTAACGCTGTCCATCATGGTTTCACTCTCAACCCACAGGGTCAGTCCGACGGCACGCATGATAGATTCGGCCAGGTTGCGCTGATCTTCATTTGCATTCGGGTTTGCATACAGGCCAGTCGTTCCTGTCTGCAGCATGGCAGGAGTATTTGGCATGGTGCGGATGATGGCGACATCTTCGCCGAGCCATTCCGCGAGGTGCCTGGTCTGGATGCCTGCAGCAATGGATATGATCAGTGGTTTACTGCTGCTCGCAGCTTCCGCGATGTCGCGCGCAATTTGTGGCAACGTCTGGGGTTTGACTGCGAGAACAACGACGTCGGCCTCGAGTACGGCTGCCCGGTTGTCATCCGATGTCCTGATCGCGCAGCACTCCTTGATGAAATCAGTACGTTTATGATCCGGATCTGATGCAATGATGTTGTCAGCAGGATAGCCATCTTCGACCAATCCCTTGATCAGGGCTGCTGCCATGTTGCCGGCGCCGATAAAAGCGATTGTCCGGGTTGTCATACGGTTTACCTCTCAGATTAAACGTTCGTTTCTGGCTGTGTGACTATTCTATCAGTCACGTTGCCCGAAAATGGCTGTTCCTACACGTACGATGGTTGCACCGTGGCGGATTGCCTCTTCCATGTCATTCGACATGCCCATGGAGAGAGTGTCCAGATGCAAGCCCTTACTGTTAAGTTGCACAAAGAGCTGCTGCATCTGCGAGAATATAGCGGCCTGCTGCTGCAGATCATCAGTTGGAGCCGGCAGTGCCATCAGTCCCCTAAGTTGCAAACCTGGCAAACTGCTGATCGCTGTTGCGATCGATTCTGCTTCCTGCATGTCGATGCCGCCCTTGGATTCCTCGTTGCTGATGTTGATCTGCAGGCAGATATTCAGTGGATTCAACTCATCAGGGCGCTGATTGCTGAGCCTGTGTGCCTGCCTGAGTGAATCCACGCCATGTACCCAGTCGAAATTTTCTGCGATCAGGCGGGTCTTATTGCTCTGGATCGAACCGATGTAGTGCCACTCGATTGGTAGGTCATGCAGTGCTGCGATCTTATCAATGGCCTCCTGCACATAGTTCTCGCCAAATCGACGTTGACCGGCATCCCAGGCTTCGCGAATCGTCCCGGCAGGCTTCTTTTTACTCACTGCCAGTAGCGTGATTCCATCGGGTGAACGCCCGCAGCTGAGCGCAGCTGTATGTATTCTTTCTTTGATTGTTGAAAGGTTGTCAGAAATTCGTGTCATTATCTGTAATAAATATTTGAATTAAAACTCTTCATCTGGCATTTTACTACTCAAGAGTATTGCTTTCATACATAGTTATGCAATGATCGAGCAGGACGGATTTACCGGGTTCAGGGTAACCTGAATTATTTTGGCAATAAAGGAAAAAATGGCGAACATGGATATCACAGATCTCCTCACCTTTTCAGTCAAGCAGGGTGCATCCGACGTGCATATCTCTGCAGGGCTTCCACCAATGATCCGTGTCGACGGAGATATCCGACGTATCAACCTCCCCGCGCTCGAGCAGGAGGATGCGCAGGAAATGATCATGGATATCATGAACGACAGGCAGCGCCGCGAGTATGAAGAGCATCTTCAGATAGACTTCTCTTTCGACCTTCCCAAGGTCTCACGCTTCCGTGTCAACGCGTTTACCCAGGATCGTGGTAGCAGCGCTGTATTTCGCCTGATTCCATCCGAGATTCTGACACTTGAAGACCTCAACTGCCCGGAAACCTTCAAGGAAATCGTTAATGTGCCAAGTGGACTCGTGCTGGTGACCGGGGTAACGGGTTCGGGAAAATCGACAACACTTGCGGCGATGGTTGACTACATCAACAAGGAAAGATATGAACATGTACTCACTGTTGAGGATCCAATTGAATTTGTTCACCAGAGTAAAAAATGCCTGATCAATCAGCGAGAGGTGCACTCACACGTCGCCACCTTTGCCGATGCACTGCGCGCTGCACTGCGTGAAGACCCTGACGTGATACTCGTCGGCGAACTGCGTGACCTCGAGACTATTCGCCTGGCACTGACTGCTGCCGAGACCGGTCACCTGGTATTCGGCACGCTGCATACCAGTTCGGCCGCCAAGACTATTGACCGTATCATTGACGTTTTTCCGGCCGCAGAAAAAGAGATGGTGCGCTCGATGTTATCTGAATCGCTGCGCTCGGTAATTTCGCAAACCTTGCTGAAGAAAATAGAGGGTGGTCGTACCGCTGCCTGGGAGATCATGGTTGCAACATCGGCGATTCGTAACCTGATTCGTGAAAACAAGGTTCCACAAATGTACTCGGCAATTCAGACAGGGCAGGCGCTGGGAATGCAGACAATGGATCAGCATCTGACAAAACTGGTTGAAAACAGGATCATCTCCAGCGAGATGGCCAGGACCCGTATGATGCACGCTGAAGACTAACCGAGAGGCACACAGATGGATATTACACCACTACTTGAACTTGCCGTAAAAAGACAGGCGTCAGATATTTTCATTGCTGTTGGCCGTCCACCGTCGCTGAAAATCAATGACAACATTGAGCCGGTTGGTCAGAAAGAGATTACGATGAGCCAGTCGGAGGTGATTGTCAGTAACATTCTGCCCGATTATCTGAAAGACCGTTTTTTTACTGAGCGTGAAGCAAACTTTGCCCATTGTGTTGGTGGTGTCGGACGTTTTCGTGTCAGTGCTTTTTTCCAGATGGACATGGTATCCATTGTGTTTCGTTATATTCAGGCTGAAATTCCGAGGTTTGAAGAACTGGAACTGCCGGATACCCTCAAGGAAATCTCCATGATCCAGCGCGGACTGGTGCTGTGTGTAGGTGCTACCGGTACTGGTAAGTCAACCACCCTTGCGGCGATGGTCGGGTATCGCAATCACAACACCCATGGACATATACTGACTGTTGAGGATCCTGTTGAGTATATTCACACGCACGATGGTTGTATCGTCAACCAGCGCGAGGTTGGCGTTGATACCGAGTCATTCGAAATTGGCCTGAAAAACAGCCTGCGCCAGGCGCCAGACGTTATCCTGATCGGTGAGATTCGTTCGCGAGAAGTCATGCAGCATGCCATCACCTTTGCTGAGACGGGGCACCTGTGTATCGCCACACTTCACGCAAATAACGCCAACCAGGCGCTTGACCGTATCATTAACTTCTTCCCCGAAGAGCGCCGCAACCAGTTATTGCTGGATCTCTCTTTCAATCTGCATGCGATTATTGGTCAGCAGCTGATTCCACGAATCGATGGTGGTGAACGCATGGCCGTTTGTGTCGAATTGCTATTGAGGACACCCTACATGATGGATCTTATTCGCAATGGTGAAATCCACGACGTTAAGGACCTGATGAAGCGCTCGGAAGAGCAGGGTATGGTCACTTTCGACAAATCACTGGTACGCCTCTACCAGAAAGGCACAATCAGTTACGAGGATGCCTTGCGTTTTGCTGACTCATCCAACGAGGTGAGGCTGATGATCAAACTTTCAGCTGAAGCGAGTGGTAACCCCCTTGAATCAGGTGCCGATGAACAGTTCCAGCTTGAAAAGTCAGAGGATGATGAGGAAGAAGAGGGCTTTCTGAGTTAAGCAGGAAAATTGAAACATCCAGCATGAATAATGCGAATAAATGAGGCCGGAGTAGAGTTTACTCCGGCCTTTTTCAATCAGGATTCAGAGAATACCAGGCGTCCGTCAAACACCGGGCCGTCAACACAGACACGTTTCATTTGTACGCCACTGTCGCTTTCGACAGGCACTACGCAACCCGCGCAGCCGCCCACGGCACACGCCATGAACTCTTCCAGAGATGTCTGTACATTGACACCGAATTCACGCGCCAGGTCAACCACTGCCTGCAGCATCGGATGTGGACCACAGCTATAGATAGTCGTATCGTCCAGTTCCTGCCTCGTCAGTTGTGCGAGATAGTTGCGGGCGACATCGGTGACATAGCCTTGCTGGCATCCGGCATAGCCTTGCAGGCTGGCGAGCCTCGACGCAATGCCCCAGTCGTCCAGCAGCGGCATGGCCGCGATGACACCTTCATCCATGCCTTTAACGAAATGCTGCGAGGGTTTGGGAGTGAAAGGAAATGGAACCTCGGAACCAAGTACTGTAAAGCAGCTGTGGCCATCCAGGTTACGCAGTTCATCAGCAAGGAAAATCATCGGTGGCATGCCGACGCCTCCGCCAATCAGTAGCGAACGCCCCGAGTTGA
>NZ_MPRK01000087.1 GCF_002021095.1 Solemya elarraichensis gill symbiont
CGAGTTAGTAGGAATATATATCCTCCACAAAATTAACAAATTGTTTGCGAATGAAGTAGGTCTTTACAGAGACGATGGCCTCGGTATTTTACGCAGCCACACACCAAGTCAAGCTGAAAGAGTTTCAAAAAACCTGATCTCCATTTTTAAAGACCTTGGATTAAGAATTACTATAGAACATAGTTTAAAAATAGTTAACTTCCTGGATGTAAATCTCAACCTGAAGAACAACACATACAGACCGTACGCGAAACCTAATAACATTACGCAATATGTACACGTGAACTCAAACCACCCCCAGTCTGTGATTAAAGCAATAGCGCCTTCAATAAATCGAAGGCTATCTAATATCTCAAGCAACGAAGATCAGTTTAATAACGCATCCCAAGATTACCAAGAAGCATTGAACAAGGCGGGATACAATTATACGCTGAAATTTGAACCAAAACAAAAGTCCGAAAATAGACGTAAACGTACCCGAAACATAATCTGGTTCAATCCGCCGTTTAGCAAACAAGTCTGCACTAGCGTCGGGAAGAAATTTCTACAGCTTATTGACAAGCACTTTCCAATAGATAACAAGCTTCACAAAGTCTTCAACCGAAACAATGTGAAAGTGAGCTACAGCTGCATGAAAAATATGGGAGCAATAATAAATACACACAACAAATCTATACTACAGAAAGACAACAAACCCAAGATAAGAGAATGTAACTGTCGACAAACAAATGAATGCCCCCTGGCCGGAAAGTGTCTCCAAAAAAGTATTATATACCAAGCGAATGTCATTACAGCACAGGAATCCAAAGCATATATAGGCATCAGTGACACGGAATTCAAAAAAAGATGGTATAACCACCAATCATCATTCAGACTGGAGCACAAGAAGAAAGATACGGAATTAAGTAAATATATATGGAACCTGAAAGAAAAGCGAGTTGATTATACAATTGAATGGACCGTACTGAAACAGACCTGCTCTTATTCGAACACAACTAAGAAATGTCTACTGTGCATCTGGGAGAAATATTATATTATTACAGCAGATAAAACAAAAATATTAAACAGCAGAACAGAACTTATAAGTAAATGTAGGCACGCAAACAAGTTTTTAGTATGCAATGTATAATGTTAATAATTTTATATTTTTTATATTTTTCATATCATTCACAAAAACGCGCATTATTGCGCGTGACGGACACGTCATAGCGATAACGCAATAACTTCCGGCAGCGCAGATCTTTGAAAACCACACCTGACGATCCAGCAATGGTGAAACGGGCCGTTGTGTGGATGGAATAGAATACTCATTCCTTTAAATTGTGTTATATACAGCTCTCCACAAGGATAGAGCACTTTATTTGACAATAGTGGAATGCTATTTTGTGTATTATACTGCTCCTTTTTGTCGAGCACTCTCCTGTTTTTGTCAAAGATGGATAGAGTCAGCTTCAACTATTCCATGAAGAATATCCCGCTGCCGGATAATCGTGAGTATGTGAAACAACTCATAGATAAAACAGAAAATGTTATCAAAAGAATGCGATGGAAGGCTTTCTTCCACCTACACCCAGAAGTAACTTCGGAACAGGGCGAAACATATGGGTTCAAATCTCGAAAAACGCCACCACAAATCAGTGAACTAGCGAAATTTGAGGAAGAACTTCTGCGTGTTATCGAAAACATACAATTCCGTGAAGTCAAATCCAAATTCATTCATAGACTACGTGAAGACGTGAAAACTATAAAGAAGTCGAAACACATTTTCGTTCCGGCAGACAAGACAAATAATTACTACACATTAGAGAAAGAAGAATATAATAATCTCGTTAAGGACAGCGTAACATCCAAGTACAAATTAGCTTCGGATTCAGACACTAGGAAGATTAGGGAGACAGAAAAGCGCATTGCTGAACAGATACATCTTGAGGATAGGATAGAAACTATGGCACAACAACAAGCATTTATCACTATAAAAGACCATAAAGACAACTTTCCCAACCGTGTACAGTGTAGATTAATTAATCCTGCCAAAAGTGAAATCGGGATAATCAGTAAATCGATTCTCGACCGCATCAATAATAGCATTGTCAAAAGAAATAATGTCCGACAATGGAAAAACACACAGTCGGTCATAGAGTGGTTCAAGTCAATCCCCGACAAACGTTCCTGCACGTTCTTTCTGTTTGATGTAGTGGAATTCTACCCGTCAATTTCGGAAAAACTCCTGAAAGACGCATTTGGTTGGTTGGTTGTTGGTTTTGATGGCGCTTTCAAACTAAATGTTTATTTGCGCCAAAAATATAGGTTTTTGTTTTATTAATTTATTTTATATATTGTATACTTCGAGTTGAACAAAATGGTTTGGTTATAACTTAGCTCAGTTCTTTCAGCCACTGGTAATATTTATTAAAAGGAAATTTTAAAGTTGCCACTAGGTGTTATAAAGTTTTAGGTGTGACTATAACTGGATTTAGCTGTAGAAAGATTACTTAAAACGTTTGAATAATAATATCCTAAAAAATAAAAAATAAAAAAAACAGCAGAAAACCTAGCTAGTGATGAAATGTAGAAGTGTAGATTGATTAGTAATAGTTGGGAGGTTAATTCTTCATATTCAGAGGCGACCCTGAATGGGTATATGGAAATGAAGCCTTAGATTAGTATGAGGTGCAAACTAGCTATCTACCTAAGGTATAATAAAAATTAAATAAATAAGTAAAATAAAGTTGAAAATGAGATAAATAGTTAGATTTGACAATAGTATTTAGGGGATACAAGGCCTATAGTAATCAGAGTTTTTGTGTCATTAGAGTTTTTTCCCCGTGGCTGATAAAAAGTTTAGTAGTGGTAAGTACGCGGCTTGATGAGATAGGAGTGATAAAGAGTTATCTAAAGAGATGCCCTTCGTACTCAAGGACATTATCAAATTTTGTCTAGCTGTAGTATGAAGTGGACAGGATATTAAAAAATGGTCGACTGTCTCTAGATGTGCTTGACATTCGCAGATACCTGTTGGATGTTTCCCTAACAGAAATAAGGTATTAGCCAGATAGGCATGACCAAGTCGAAGCCTACTAATGTTTACCTGTGCTGAACGAGTTTTACCAAAAAAGTGGTGAGTATGCTTGAAACGATTTTGAATTTTGAAGTAATGGCGGCCTTTTGTGGATTTTTCCCAAGTGGTTTGAAATTTATTAGTGACAGCTGTGCGAATGATAGGGATGATATCAGAAACGGGAAAATCCAAAGGAAAAGTAACTTCAGGACGAAAAGTACCTTGTTTAGCCACAGAGTCTGCCCAATCGTTTCCGTATATGTTCATGTGGCTTGGGATCCAGTCATAATGTATTTCAACAGCCTGTTGGGTAAGGTTTGTGTGTAAATGTAATATATCTAAAATAATTTGTGATTTAGAATTATTAGAGGGGTTAAAGATTGCTTCGAGTGCACTAATTGAATCAACTAAAACAACTATTCGTTCTGCAATTGTGTCTTGGATCCAGTCCAGTGCTAGGAGGATAGCAATCAACTCACATGTATGAATAGACAGACAATCTGGTAATCGGACTCCTTTCGAAAAGTGAAAAGTAGGTATACAGAAGGATGCAGCGCATTTTTTGTCTATCTTAGAGCCATCAGTGTAGATATGCATGTATTGACTCCAATTTCTCTCAATATATTCTTTGGAGATAGCTTCCGTATAATTGGGGTTGCTATCATTTTTGCTGATAAGCTGAGTAAGATCATTGTGTTGGATTGGAGGGATATAGTTCCATGGTGGGATTGGTGAAGATAGTTTTCTCATGACTTTAATGTCTGGGATAGAAAATTCTTTCATCAGAGTCCGTACAGAATGGAAGAATGGAGATTGTTTATGGTTATCTGTTAAAATATCATAGAACCAGTTCCCACTAATTTTGGGATATAATGGATGTGTTTTAGGAGCTTGCAATAATTTGAAATAATATTTCAGTATGAGGTAATCTCTACGTTCCTGTAGTGGCAATTCGCCCGTTTCTACATGCATAGCAAGTATTGGGGTTGTAGTTGTAGCTCCTATACATAACCGTAGAGCTTTGTGTACTACCACGTCAAGTTTTTTTTTCATAGAGTTAGAAGCAGAATTGTATGCCTGGGATCCGTAGTCTAACCTGGATCTCATCAAAGCTCTATATAGTTGTAAGAGTGTAGGTCCATGGCAGCCCCATTGAGTACCCGTGATATAACGAAGGAGGTTAATGATTTTATAAGATTTCTGTATTAGATAGTCTATATGTATTTGCCATGATAGACGGCAGTCGAAGAATAATCCTAGGACTCTTGTGTGATGATCTAATGGTAAGGAGCTATTCATAAATTGTATAGTAAAGTCTTTAGGGATGGTTCTATGGGTAAAGACTACAAGTTTGGTTTTTAGCTGCGAAAGCTTAAAGCCCCATCTCTCACACCAATTGGAGACATTTTCCAAATCTTCTTCGATAGATTTTTTGGCGAATGAAAGATTTCTGTTTGATTTTCTTATAGAAGTATCATCAGCAAATTGGCTACAAGTACATTTGGAGACGACTTGAGGAAGGTCATTGACCATAACATTGAAAAGGGTGGGGCTTATTACACTACCTTGTGGGGTACCATTTTGAATATCATAAGTATGGGATAGGGTGTTACCAAATAGAACTTGGATTTTACGTGAAGATAGAAAATCAGTTATCCAACCGAAAATATTTCCATCTATATTGAGTTGTTTTAGTTTATAGAGTAACCCACCTCTCCACAGCATATCGTATGCCTTTTCGAAATCAAGGAAGACGTTGACATTATACTCTTTATTTAGAAAAGCTGTATGGATGCTATCTTCTAGAGCGATCAATTGATCTAGGGTACTACGATTTTTTCTGAATCCACTTTGATTTGGTGAGATTAGACTATTTTTTTCAAGATACCACAGGAGACGAGCATTTACCATTTTTTCCATTGTTTTACAAAGACAGGAAGTCAGGGCAATGGGTCGGTAAGAAAATGGGGAGGATGGGTCTTTTCCAATTTTGGGAAGGGGTATTATGATGGCATGTTTCCACTCACTTGGTAGTTTTTGTTTCTGCCATATGTTGTTGAAAAAGGCCAATACAACAAGTTTGCATGGTTCAGGAAGGTATTTTAGAAAACTATAAGTGATGTTATCCTGGCCTGGTTTGGAGTCTTTAGCCCCTTTTAGTGTCTGATTTAATTCGGATATTGAAAATGGCGAGTTGAGAGGAGAGTCCATATCGTGAGCTGCTAGAGTACTCTGGTGAGAAGCTTCAAAGTCTTCCTTATATTTGATGAAATTAGCATTGTAATTATTATCACTGCTGATATCAGAGAAAGTTTTAGCGAGTAGGTTAGCTTTATCCTCAAAGGATGTGAGGGATTCTTTAGAGAGAGGGTCATGTAAGGGGGTAATACGAGGAGTGGTATTAAGATTATTTAATTTTTTGGCAGTGCTCCAAATTTTTCTTAGGTGGGTATCCTTGGAGACATCTGATACATAATTCTGCCAGAAAAGGGTTTTGGATTTTTTAACAGTTTTTTGCAAAATTGCCTTTTTTTGTTTATAAGCTATGTAATCTGCTGGTAAGCGTGAATGACCGGCTCTATTTCTGGCACGATTTCGTTCGTGAAAAGCTTTAGAGCACTCTGAATTCCACCAAGGTTGTTGTGGTTTATGTTCTTTAACTTGGGATTGAGGAACTGTATGGGATGCTACTTCTAGGATTGATTCTACAATATTTTTATTATCACTTTCAATATTGTTTGTTAAAATACTCTCAGTGAGAGATACTAAACACCCATTTGAGTAGCTCTTCCAATCAGCCCTCTTAAGTACCCAGTGAGGGGTTCTTGTGGACAATGGGGGTTTATATATAGTAGAAAAGTTTGTTCTAATGGGGAAATGATCACTATTACATTCATTGGGTAAAACTTCCCATGTGCATTTTACTGCGAGTTGTGGTGAAGCAAAGGTTAAATCTAAAGGTGAGAGCTGACCATTTGTGCCAAGTCTAGTGCCAGACCCATCATTTAGAAGGACAAGATTGTGTTCCTCACTAAATTCAAGTAACTTTTTACCTTTAGTATCGGTATGTGAACTACCCCATAGAGAGTGGTGACTGTTGAAATCACCACAAATGAAAAATTGTGATTGGTGTTCTCTCAAGAATGCTGAGACATCGTCTAGTTGGATCTGCGGTTCGGGAATATAAGTATTAAGAATAATAAGGTCAGTGTTGCCAAGATAAACTTGAATGGCTACTGATTGGTGGTGAAAAGAAGTCTGAATTTGTTTGGCTTGTAAGCCTATTTTAGTATATATGGCACAACCTCCGCGTCTTTGGCCATCGGGTCTATTGCAATAAAAAGGGGGATAATAACCCTGTATCTGTGAGATTTGAGGACTTTGGAACCAAGTTTCCTGTAGACAAATTACATGTGGCAGGAAGGGTAGTGAGATAGTGTTTAAAATGAAGACCATGGGCATAAAAACTCCCGGCATTCCACTGAAAGATCGAAAATACCATGAGTACAAAGTTCATTAACTAAAAATGACAGTTTGCAGGAGGTTGGTTAAAAGTTCCATATTCAGTTCACAATTGAACAGTTTCTTGAAAACTGAGCAACAGAATTCTGCTGTATCAAGAGCCGTTTGTTCTGTTGATCGATTACAAACTAATGCTATGATCATGGTTATG
>NZ_MPRK01000088.1 GCF_002021095.1 Solemya elarraichensis gill symbiont
ACGCAGGGCGTCCGGGGCAATAAAGGCTGTCGAAGATCGAGTGTAAAAGGGAGACTTGGATGTCCCGTTTTACATCACGAGATCAAAGACACGCTTGGTCACCATGATCATGCGGCATATGCGGCATACATCCCGGCAGCAGTTCTGAAGCATGACAAGAGAACTTTTCGAAAATCCGGGTGGGTGTGTTGAAGTAGGGGAAGGCAGCCCAGTTCAACTGTTTATTATTGGCAAGTTCAGGCTGTACAGCGACAGAGGCCGCCGGATAGGTCAGCCCTCCATCCTTTCCAATAACATTGTGATTGATTAACGGGTCGGGCTTTCCCTTAACTGGCATTACAGGTGGGGCGCTTGCGTGGCCGTCTTCATAAACGAAAGGGTATGACGTATAGTCCTTCGCGAACTTGATTGGGGTGCCGCGTCTGCCATACTGGAGTAACAGGGAGCGCCGTGGGAACTGGCTATTGTTGAATGTGCCATGCCACAAGCGGCCGTCAAAGAATACGCCGTCTCCATCATTGCAGGATGGAATCATATTGCTGGCTTCGGCATCGTATTCAAGCGCTTTTTCAAGAATGGCCACGGCATTGGGGTCATTTCTTACAGGGTTTTCATAGGCAAAGAATTTCTGCAGGGGTTCTCCATATTCATGGCTGCCGGGAATTACTGCCAGGGCGCTGTTCTCATCAACACCAGAGATACCGATCCATAGTGAGACGAATCCTCCTTCAGGGCGACAGGTTTCATTGTCTGAATGCCAGGGATGAATTTCTCCGGGGTTACGATCAATTAGATGGGCGCCCCACAAATAGTAATCGCTGTTATCGAAAAACGAATCAAGATGACGGCAGATGTTTTTACTTGTAGCGACCTGTCGTACTTGTGCATCTACCATCCACAGCCGCTTCACTTTATTGGGTCTGCTGAGTTCATCGGAGTTAACGTTCAGAGATGCGAGGTAATGGATGGCTTCGCTATCGATTAATCGTCTCGTAGCGCTGTATCCCTGTTTTTTCCATTCTTCTGTCATGCCTGCGAGTTCGTTGTTAGCCTGTGATTTAATCCCGGGTGGTGCAGCTTATTTATCCTGGCAGAATACATGATTCAATTGGATAATTGCTTTTTAGCCTGTGTTTTATACCACTCGTCGAGCTTGGCATGCACTTCATCAACGCCGCGTTTTTTGAGTGCAGAGAAGAGTTGTACAGTCACATTGGGATAGTCTGCAATACGTTTGCGAACCTGCAGCATGGCAGCAGTGGCGGGGCCATTTTTGAGCTTGTCCGACTTGGTCATCAGGATATGGACCGGCAGTTTGAGATGGACGCACCATTCGATCATCTGCATGTCGAGATCCTTCATCGGGTGGCGGCAGTCCATCATCACAACTACGCCCTTGAGACACTCGCGTTGTTCGATGTAATTCGATAACAATCCGCGCCACTGCTCGCGAATTGAGCTGTGTACCTTGGCAAATCCATATCCCGGCAGGTCGACAAGACGACGATTCTCATCAAGAGAAAAGAGATTGATCAGCTGGGTGCGGCCGGGGGTTTTACTGGTGCGCGCAAGACTCTTCTGGTTTGTCAGTGTATTGATGGCGCTCGACTTGCCTGCATTTGAGCGGCCGGCAAAAGCAACCTCGAAGGCTTCGTCGCAGGTGGGCAGCTGAGCCAGTGCGGCAGCGCTCATGTCAAATTTAGCCTGGTAGAAAAAAGTGTTCACTGAAGATCCTCTGGTGACCTGTTGAAAATTGCGGCTAGGCCGTCGTCAAGCGTAGGGTACTCCAGTTCGAGTTCAAGGTCTGCCATCAGTTTTGCATTGGAGAGGCGACGCGACTCCTTCAGGTAGCTCAGCAGGCCCTTGCTGAGCACGTCCTGCGCTTCTGTCATGCTGATTGTCGGCGGGTGCGGCAGCCCTGCAAAATCGGCAACGCGCAGGAAATAGTCCGTCATATTGCCCGGTTGTCCGTCGGTGACGTTGTAGATTTCCCCATTTCGCCCCTTTTCACGCAGGGCGAGGATGATGCTGGCAAGGTCGTCGACATGAATACGGTTGGTAAATGGCGCCTGATCGGCACATAATAGCGGCTCTTGGCTCTCCAGGCGCTTTAGCGGCAGCCGGTTCGGGCCATAGATGCCAGCAACACGGATGATGATATGGGGCCAGCCTTCCCGTGCCGCCTTTTTTCTGACCTGCTGTTCTGCATCGAGACGTCTCTTTGCACGCTCGGCTATCGGTGCGACAGATGCAGTCTCGTCGATCCATGCTCCCTGGCAGTCGCCATAGACGCCGGTTGTGCTTAAGTAGATGAAGCTTTTCGGCGTGCCTGACACAGCGTCGAGAAAATGCTGCATACGTGTGTCGACACTCCCCTGTGGGGGTGGTGGCGCAAGATAGAGCAGGTGTTTGGCATCGATGTCGATGGATGCAATTGCAGCGTCGAGATCGGCGATGCAAGGTGTAATGCCTTCATGAGCAAGCAGCTGTGCGCTTTCGTCTGAGCGGACGAGCCCGCTGACGGAGACACTTTGCCGGAGCAGTTTTGCGGCAATTCGGCGCCCGAGGTCGCCACAGCCAACGATTAACGTTGCAGTCATGAGGTTTTAATTCGGCTCGAAATACGGGACAATTTCGCAACTTTTACGGATTCAATCAAGTTTATGTCTGATTTTCAGGTCACAATCGAGTCAAACGGGCAGCAATTTAAAGTACGCAAGGGTGAAGCCATCCTTGATGCCGCTCTGCACCAGAACGTCATTTTGCCCTACGGGTGTCGCAGCGGCAGCTGTGGCTCCTGCGCGGCCACCCTGGTTGAAGGCGAGGTCGAGTACCCCTTTGGTATCCCAGGCGGAATGCCCGATGAGGAGGGTGTATGCCTCACTTGCCAGGCCCAACCCCTGTCGGATGTGACAATCCGTGCCGAGGTGCTTGAGACAGTTGAGGAAATCGAGGTCAAGGCGTTGCCATGCAAGCTTGAGCACATGGAGCAGCTGTGTCATGACGTTATGGGGCTCTATCTCAAGCTGCCCGAGAGCCAGCGACTGCGTTTTCTTGCTGGGCAGTATCTTGATATTATCCTGCCGAACGGCCATCGCCGTGCTTTCTCGATTGCCAATGCGCCGCACGATGATGAGCAGATCGAACTGCATGTGCGCTATGTTGCAGGTGGCGAGTTTACCGAGACCGTTTTTAATTTGCTGCAGGAGAAGGCTGTATTGCGTATCGAGGCGCCGCTTGGTTCCTTTATTTTGCGCGAGCATTCTGACCGTCCGATGCTGTTCGTTGCCGGTGGTACTGGCTTTGCACCGATCAAGGCGATGATCGAACACGCCCTGTATGTGGGTGAGAAACGCCCGATGAAGCTCTACTGGGGTGTGCGTGCCAGTCGCGATCTCTATCTTCCTGATTTGCCGCAGCAGTGGGCGGATGAAAACTCCAATGTCGATTTTGTGCCGGTGATGTCAGAACCGGATGGGGCTTGGCAAGGACATTCCGGCTTCGTCCACGAGGCAGTGATTGCAGAGATTGATGATATTGCCGATTATGATGTCTACATAGCGGGTCCGCCGGTAATGGTCGAGGCGTGTGCCGCTGCCTTTGCAGAAAAGGGTCTGTCGCGTGATCATATGTATTCGGACGTGTTTGAATACGCTGCAGCCAAGGAAAAGTAAATGCCAGAATTTCGCGGGACAACAATTCTTTCTGTACGTCGCAATGGCCGGGTCGTTATCGGCGGCGATGGCCAGGTGAGCCTTGGCAACACGGTCATGAAAGGCAATGCGCGCAAGGTACGCCGGCTCTATAAGGATCGCGTGATTGCAGGATTTGCCGGTGCAACAGCCGATGCATTTACCCTGTTCGAGCGTTTTGAAGGCAAGCTTGAGCAGCATGGCGGACACCTGACACGTGCTGCGGTAGAGATGGCAAAAGATTGGCGTACCGACAAAATGCTACGCCAGCTCGAGGCGCTGTTGTGTGTTGCCGATCATTCAGCATCGCTGATTCTTTCCGGTAATGGTGATGTCATTCAGCCGGAAGACGACCTCATGGCAATCGGTTCCGGTGGTTCCTATGCCCAGGCTGCTGCACGTGCCCTGCTTGACAACAGCGAGCTTGATGCACGCGGCATCGTCGAGAAAGGGCTGCATATCGCGGCAGATATCTGTGTCTATACCAACCACAACCTCGTCATTGAAGAACTTGAAATCCAGGACTCCTGATTCGTACCATGTCTGAAATTACTCCCCGCGAAATCGTCGCAGAACTCGATAAACATATTATTGGCCAGGCTGAGGCGAAGCGCGCCGTGGCGATTGCACTACGCAACCGCTGGCGTCGTTCACAGGTTGACGAGGCGCTGCGCGCCGAGATCACACCAAAGAATATCCTCATGATCGGCCCCACCGGAGTCGGTAAAACCGAAATCGCACGTCGCCTGGCAAAGCTTGCCAATGCGCCTTTCATCAAGGTGGAGGCAACCAAGTTTACCGAGGTTGGCTACGTCGGACGCGAGGTTGACAGCATCATTCGTGATCTTGCCGATTCGGCCATCAAGATGGCACGTGAAGTGGCGATGGAAGAAGTGCGTGACAAGGCGCGCGAAGCAGCCGAGGAACGTGTGCTTGATGCCCTGTTGCCATCGGCCACCCCCACCACGTGGGAGCAGGAGAGCCAGGCAACACCTGAAGAGTCCTCGACGCGTACCAAGTTTCGTTACAAGCTGCGTCGTGGTGAACTGGATGACAAGGAGATCGAGATAGAGGTCACTGCGCAGAAGGTTGGTGTCGAGATCATGACGCCGCCCGGCATGGAGGAGATGACCGGTCAGCTGCAGGAGATGTTTCAGAACATGGGCGGCTCTGGTCGCCCAAAGCGACGCAAGCTGCATATCAGGGAAGCTCTCAAACTGATCGAGGATGAAGAGGCAGCCAAGCGGGTCAACGAGGAAGAGATGAAGCTGCAGGCAATAGATAATGTTGAGCAGCATGGCATCGTCTTTATCGATGAGATCGACAAGGTCTGTTCACGTGCCCAGGCAAGTGGCGCTGACGTCTCCCGCGAAGGTGTACAGCGTGATTTGCTGCCGCTGGTCGAGGGATGTACCGTCTCCACCAAGCAGGGCATGGTGAAAACAGATCACATCCTTTTCATTGCCTCGGGTGCTTTCCATCTCGCCAAGCCATCTGATCTGATTCCTGAGCTGCAGGGGCGTATGCCGATTCGGGTTGAGCTCTCGGCACTCAGTGTTGAGGATTTCTCACGTATTCTGACCGAGCCGGATGCATCCCTGACAGAGCAGTACCAGGCACTGATGCAGACAGAAGGTGTTTCGGTGGAGTTCGAAACGGGTGGTATCCAGCGCATCGCCGAGATCGCCTGGCAGGTTAACGAAAAGACAGAGAATATCGGTGCACGCCGTCTGCATACCGTGCTGGAACGCCTGCTCGAAAGTCTCTCATATGAAGCCTCGGACAGAGCGGGCGACAGTGTCACGATCGATGCGGACTATGTTGAGCAGAGTCTTGGTGAATTGGCGCAGGATGAGGATTTGACGCGCTATATTCTTTAACAACAGACACACTGCGGAATCTCCGCAGAAGATGGCGTTACAATACCGCCATTGAATCGATTTTCGAGGTTTTTATCATGTCTAAACCAATGCCGACAGAACTCAATCTGCACCGCCAGTCGCGGGTGCTTGAGGTCGCATTTGACGATGGCAACAAGTTCTCGCTGCCGTGCGAATTTCTGCGCGTCTATTCGCCCTCAGCCGAGGTGCAGGGGCATACTCCTGATCAGCGCGTGCTGCAGGTAGGCAAAGAGGGAGTCAATATCGAGCGTATTGAACCAGTAGGCAACTATGCGGTTGCACTGCATTTTGATGATGGTCACAACACCGGTATCTACTCATGGGAGACTCTCTACACCATGGGCGCCAACTATGATGAGATGTGGCAAGCATATCTCTCCGAACTCGAAGCAGCCGGCAAGGAACGAAAAGCGGATTCCTAGCCTGCCTGCCAGGAATCAGGAAGGAAGCCTGGCTACGGATGGCCTTAAGTTCCAGATTGATTATTCCTTTCCATGAAAAGGCTCATCAGCCGTTTTGCTTCAATGCCTGCCGGTTTTTTGGGCTCATGAACAAGGTTCAGGGTTGACCCGGTATAAGGTACACGCAAAAAATTGTGGATATCCTTTAGACGATCAACCCTGTTGAGCACATAATCCTCGTAGGATATTTCCAAAATAGGTCTGTCCAGATTCTCTAGCAGACTGCGCATCCATTTCTCTTCAGAGGGTTTTTGATTGATCGTGACTTATCACTCATTTAGGTCAGGCGTTCTGATCCGGGGCGTTTAACCGGCATGCCTCTTTTTTTGCTGTTTTTAAATCTTCCATAGCCATTTCTGTGGCCAGTTCGGTGAAGGAGGTTTTCGGGGACCAGCCAAGAAACTCCTTGGCTTTTGATGTGTCGCCACGAAGGTTTTCGACTTCAACAGGTCTGAAATAGCTCGGGTCAACCTGCACGATACAGTTACCGTGTGCGTCCAGACCGACTTCATTGACGCCTTCTCCCTGCCAGTGAATTTCCATCTCCAGGGCCTCTGCCACAGCGTTAGTAAATTCTTTGACAGTATGCTGTTTCCCCGTGGCGATGACAAAATCTTCAGCGCTCTCTTGCTGCAACATC
>NZ_MPRK01000089.1 GCF_002021095.1 Solemya elarraichensis gill symbiont
TCTTCGCTCGGCTCACGTTTGGTGACGACCTTGAGCTCATTGTGCAGCAGTAGGTCGGCATCCTGAACCAGCAGGCCGCCGTTGACGCGCTTGTAGTCGAGTCGAGCAGCGCTCTCGTTCCATATGCCACACTCGAGCAGGCGCAGGTTCTTTTTCGCTGCGACAACTTCCAGGGCTGCCGGGGCAACGGAAGGCGCGATAATGACTTCGACAAACTGGCGTTCGACAATTGCGCTGGCAGTTTCTGCGTCGAGCTCGCCGTTGAAGGCGATAATTCCGCCGAAAGCGGATTCCGGATCAGTCGCATAGGCTCGGTCATATGCCTCAAGCTGGCTTGTGCCGATAGCAACGCCACAAGGGTTGGCATGTTTGACGATGACACAGGCGGGGCCGTCGGTCGCTAACGGGAACTGCTTGACGCACTCGAGGGCCGCATCTGTATCGGCGATATTGTTGAATGAGAGTTCCTTTCCCTGCAGCTGACGCGATGTCGAGATGCTGGCATCCTGCTGATTCGGAGAGATATAGAATGCTGCATTCTGGTGCGGGTTCTCACCGTAGCGCATGCCCTGTGCCTTGCTGAACTGCACGTTGAATGTGCGCGGCAGGCCGCCTGCTTCGCCGTTCTCGACAATTGAACCGAGGTGATTGGCGATGAGACCATCGTAGCGCGCAGTGTGTTCGAATGTTTTCACCGCCAGGTCGAAGCGGGTCTCATCCGATGTATTTCCATCTGCATCGACCTCGTCGAGTACACGCTGGTAATCGACACTGTCTACAATGACTGTCACGGCAGCATGATTTTTGGCAGCTGCACGCAGCATGGTCGGGCCGCCAATGTCGATGTTCTCGATGGCAGTCGGCAGATCGCAGTCAGGCTTGGCGATGGTCTCTTCAAAGGGGTAAAGATTGACGCAAATGAGATCAATCGGTGGAATGCCATGCTCCTGCATCACTTTCTCATCGGTACCGCGGCGACCCAGTATGCCGCCGTGGACTTTCGGGTGCAGCGTCTTGACGCGACCGTCCATCATTTCAGGAAAGCCGGTGTAATCACCAACCTCGATGACCGGTACGCCATTGTCAGCCAGCAGTTTGGCGGTACCGCCTGTCGAGAGAATTTCTATGCCGCGCTGGTGCAGCGCCTGGGCAAATTCGACAATGCCGGTTTTATCGGAAACACTGATCAGTGCACGTGTCATCTTGTTTGACATTGGTGTTGTCCCCTGGGGTCTTGAATTTTGTTTAATCGATAGAATAGGTGTGAAGTTTCTTTCGCAGGGTGCTGCGGCTCATGCCGAGTACCTGTGCCGCGCGGCTCTGGTTGCCTCGCGTCTGCTCCATCACGGATTCGAGCAGGGGCTTTTCGATTTCGCGTAGCACCAGCGTGTAAAGCCCCTCGGCATCATGGCCATTGAGGTGTGAAAAGTAGTCATCGACAGCGCGTCTGACGCACTGGCTGAGAGGTTCACCGTCAGCCTCCTTGGGTACCGAGAAGAATGTACGGGTGTTTGTTTCTTGTGTAACGCTTTTTTTCATGCTGCGCGAGCTGCTCCCTTCAGTACTCGGGTCTGTTGCCCGATGTTATTGAAATATTCTTCGACCACTCTTTTCTGGTCTGATGGTGATGTTGTTTTAAAGACGGCATCACGAAAACGTCCTGCATCTTGCTGACTTCTGCTGTACCAGCCGATATGCTTGCGCGCGATACGCACGCCGTGCTCTGCACCATAAAATCTGTAGAGCTCTTCAAGGTGCTCCAGCAGGTATTTCGCTATTTTATCAGTCGGCATTGGCGGCAGTTCTTGCCCTGTATCAAGGAAGTGACGCATTTCGTCAAAAATCCACGGCCTGCCCTGTGCTGCGCGTCCGATCATCAGTGCGTCGGCCTGCGTCTCCTTAAACACCCTGCGGGCCTTGAGCGGTGAATCGATATCACCATTGGCGATGACCGGGATGTTCACGCACTGCTTGACCTTGCGAATGGTGGAGTATTCGGCGTCGCCTGCAAACTTGTCGGCACGGGTACGTCCATGCACGCTTAGTGCAGCGACTCCTGCCATTTCGGCGATATGGGCGATCTGTTCCGCATTCCTGCTGGTGTGATCCCAGCCAGTACGAATTTTAAGCGTTACCGGCTTTTCGCTGGCGCTAACCACGGCCTCCAGAATTCTTCCAACCAGCAATTCATCCCGCATCAGTGCCGAGCCGGCTGCAACCGTGCAGACTTTTTTAGCCGGGCATCCCATGTTGATGTCGATGATGTCAGCGCCAAGGTCGGCATTGATACGCGCCGCCTGCGCCATTTTGGCCGGATCGGCGCCGACGATCTGCACCCATCTCGGGCCCTGCTCACCGGCATGATTAAGGCGGCTGAGCGTTTTTTTGCTTCCCCACAGGCTGGTATCGGCCGTTACCATTTCGGAGACAGCCAGGTCCGCACCCAGGCTGCGGCACAGCTGGCGAAATGGCCGATCCGTTACGCCGGCCATGGGGGCCAGTATCAGTGGTTTGTCAAAGCGATAGGAGCCAATCTGCATCGGTCAATTTGCAGGCATTTATTTTATTATTGGAAATTAGTAATGCTACGCCTTTTTGCCGCTTTTCGGAAGTGCTGTGCTGAATCGCGACCATTGGGTATCATGTCTGTTGATAATTAAAACAGAACCACAGGAGTATATTGTGAAATTAACCTATGTAGTTGCTGTTGCCACGCTATTGAGCGTTTCAGTTGCTTCGGCTGGGATACAGGTGAAGCCGGAACAGGATGCAGCACCGGCAGCAGTACCTGTCTCAGCCAAGAGTGAAGCTGCAGCAAGTAATCCGGCAGTAGAATTGAAACAGGGACTGGATACGCTGATCCAGTTTTTGCGTAATGGCCCGTCGATTGCCGAACTTGGTACATATCTGGAAGAGAAGATCGCACCCGGATTTGACTTTGAATTCATGAGCCAGGCATCTGCAGGTCCACTATACCGGTACATGGATGACGCTCAGAAAGCCCGTCTTGCGAAAAAGATGGAAGTGATGTTTCTCGCTTCACTTGCAGAGAAGCTCGCGATGTATGACAACCAGGATGTGGCTTACCTTCCACCACGTCGCAACAGGCGTGGACAAGTGATGGTCTCCGCGCTGGTGAATAATCCCGGTCGTTATCCCGGTCGCATCGATTTTCGTATGCACCAGACAAAGAAGGGCTGGAAAGTGTATGACGTGGTCGGCAATGGTGCGAGCGCCATCGTCTACTACAGGAATTACTTCCGCAAGGTGATGCGCTGATCTGCAGCACCTGTGACCGGTGCAGTGGCGTTGAATGAGTGAATCACGCAAAATCGGCGTTGGCATGACCATTGCAGCCTGGGTCGGGCTGCTGCTTGTGCTGACCTGGGCTGCATCGATCTTTCTGAACAAGCAGGAAAATCCCAACTCCTCACCCCAGGCAACACATGGAGCTGACGGCAAGCTGCAGGTCATGTTGCAGCAGAATCGTGCCGGCCACTATGTTGCCAATGGCCTGATCAATCAGCACCAGGTTCGTTTTCTGCTGGAGACAGGTGCAACCTTTGTTGCAATAGACAAGAGGCTTGCGCGCAAGCTTGGACTTGAACTGGGACCGCAGCGCCAAATGCAGACAGCAAACGGAGTTGTTTACGGCAATGCCACGCTACTTGACGAAGTCTCTCTCGGTGGAATATCCATTGAGCGGGTGCCGGCGGTGGTGATGCCTTCACTTGGTGACGAGGTACTGCTAGGTATGAGTTTTCTGAGACGACTGACGCTGATACAGAAGGGCAAGACGCTGCTGTTGCAGAGAGAGTGATTACAACGGCGATTGCCTGACGTATAAATTAACAAGGGGCGCATCAGCGCCCCTTATCTGTTTCACATGCTGCATCCGGTTAACAACCGGGAGCAGTCATAGTGATCAGGCTGAAACCGTATCCTTCAGTGCTTTGAGGGCGGTAACTTTGATGCCTGTATGTGCTGGCTTGGCAGCAATCTTGATGCTTTCGCCAGTTGCAGGGTTGCGCCCCATGCGCGCTTTGCGCCTGGGCTTTTTCACGCGTGCGATCTTAACGCTGGTGTCAGGGATCTGGAATTCGCCTGAACCGTTACGCTTCATGTGACGGGTAACGAGTTCACCAAGGCTTGAAAATACAGCGGCAACCTCTTTCTTGGTCATGCCAGTATCAGCAGCGATTGAATCAACAACCTGCGCTTTTGTCATCTTTGCGCGAATAGCTGTGAGCTTTTTTGCTGGTGCAGCTTTTTTGGCTGTACTCTTCTTTTTTGCGGCTTTCTTTTTTGCGGCCATCTTCAGGACTCCTCCTACTTAGAGATAAAAGATTGTATGGCATATGGAAAATAGCACAGTTTATTCCTCTTAACAGCAAAATTATGTAGAGTGCAAGTACATATATATAAAAGGGGATAGTAAAAAATGAGGATAACAAGTTTATTTCTGATGCTGATTCTGGCAATGCCGGCGTTGGCGATTGAGGTTGCAGGTGTCGAGGTCAGCAACAAAATTACAATTGGCGGGGAGACCCTCACGCTTAACGGTGCTGGTATTCGTTCCAAGTTTATCGTCAAGGTATACGTTGGTTCGCTCTATCTTGCGAAAAAGCAGAGTAATGCGAAGGCAGTGATTGATGCGGATGTTAAGAGCCGTATCGGTATGCAGCTTGTCTACTCGGTCGGGAAGAAAAAGATGGTTGCTGCATTGAATGATGGGTTGGAGAAGAATCTTGATGCTGCCACACTGGCGTCATTGAAGCCACGTGTTGCCAGGTTCAATGCAATGTTTCCCGATTTACGTGACGGGGATCATGTCGCCCTCGATTACATTCCGGGCAAGGGCACAGAGGTCGTGATTAATGGTGCTTCGAAAGGCGTCGTCAAGGGTGCCGATTTCAACCGGGCACTGAAGAGTATCTGGCTTGGCAAGAAGCCTGTAACTGGTGACCTGAAAGAGGCAATGCTTGGCCAGTGAGTCATTTTCTGTGCAGGCTGGAGGAGGTTGCTGATCCGGGTAGCCGTGGTTTCCGTGTCAAAATAGATGGACAGGAAACAGCGGTTTTCATAGTTCACCAGGGCGGCTCGGTGAGTGCATTCCGTAACAGTTGTCCGCATACAGGCGTCAATCTTGAGTGGGTGCCCGACCAGTTTCTGGATGTTGAAAATTGTCATATTCAGTGCTCCCTGCATGGGGCTCTGTTTGAAGTGCAAACAGGGCTCTGTATCAGGGGGCCTTGTGTAGGCCAGTCGTTACAGGGTCTGAAACTGGAGAATCGCGATGGAGAGCTGTGGCTGAGCGAGTGATTGATACGGCCGGATAAAGGAAAGTGTCTAATCTCAATACGCCATGCGGAGTGTGCTGATAAAATAGCAGCATGTATTTATCCAGTGATCAGCTTCTTCCGCAATTGCTCGTCGTGTGTGGCTTGCTCTACTTGTTGACGCTTTATGCAGCTGTTCGCTACGCACCATGGCAGAAACTCATGGTGCGTGAGAACTCAAACACCTATTTCGCTGCACTTGTCGGCATACTGTTTTTCTGGATGCTGGGAACAGAGATTGAGGCTGGTGCAGTTTTTCATCTCTCGGCAATGACCTCCCTAACCCTGATGGTAGGCTGGCAGTTCGCCATCATTGGCGGCTCGTTTGTACTCGCTGGCCTGATCCTGACACAGCAAGGTGAGTGGCTGGCATTTCTGCCCTCCAGCCTGGTCTCTATCCTGGTGCCCGTGATGATGACCTGGTTTCTGCTGGTGCTGGTGCTGGTGCGCTCGCTGCTGCCAAAGCACTTTTTTATCTATATCTTTTTCAATGCATTCTTTACGGGTGCAATCATCCATGATGAGCGCCGCAGCTGTCACGATAAGCCTGTTGTTGCTGTCGGGCGAACCGTTCGAGTCATTGTGGAATGGTTTTGTTATCTGGATTCCGCTGATGCTGTTTCCAGAGGCTGTATTGAATGGCTGGATTATGACAGTGCTGGTTGGATTAAAGCCGGAGTGGGTTTCAACTTTCAGTGATCATGAGTATTTGCACGGCAAGTAGGATTTGCTAAAGATAAAAAAGCCGCGTCGAAACGCGGCTTTTTAGTTTGCTGAAAATGCTTACCAGCGGGGCGGTTGAGCGTAGGGCCCAGGTGGTGGAGCATAATAGGGTCCTGTTGGTGCTGCATAGGGCCCCGTTGGTGCCGCATAAGGCCCGGATGGTGGAGCATAGGGTCCGGCCGGTGCAGGGCGGAAACGGTAGTCCTGCTGTTGTGGAGGCCTGTATGCCGGGGGACGTGGTGCAGGTCTTGGCTCTGGCCTTGCTACCGGCGCAGGGCGAGGACGTTGAACAAGTCTTGCCGGTGGCCTTGTTACAGGGGCCGGGCGCTGAACTTGCGCTGGTGCCGGCATTGCTATCGGGGCAGGTGTTGGCAGCTGTGCACCTGCAGGTGCTTTTGGTGCATCTGTTCCTGGCTGGCTCGCAAGTGCCGGTGGCTGTTCCATCATTGGGGCCGAAGGCAGGTTGTCGATGGCTGTATCCATGCGCTTGCGCATG
Organism: Solemya elarraichensis gill symbiont; assembly: GCF_002021095.1. Lineage (GTDB taxonomy): Bacteria > Pseudomonadota > Gammaproteobacteria > Chromatiales > Chromatiaceae. Next base: position 6,559 of record NZ_MPRK01000089.1, read on the forward strand.
GCAGCATGCTGATCCTGCATCTGTTTCTGCATGGCTTCACGATGTGCCTTCATGCGTGCCTGCATTTCAGCCCTGTGAGCATCTCTTCCGCCGGCAGATGTTGCATCGGCCGGAGCGGCTTCAGTGCTGG
>NZ_MPRK01000090.1 GCF_002021095.1 Solemya elarraichensis gill symbiont
CTTCACGAGGTGATTCTGTCTCTGCAGCCTGGGCCACGGGGGCAGGGGCTTGAACAGGAGCTGGTGCCGGCTCGGTTTCAGAAACCGGCGGTGCTGTGGGCTGCGGTGTCGATTGTTGTTGCGGGAGTGTGATTCCTACCTGTTCGAGCAGGTCGGGTCGCAGGTAAATCACGACAGCCAGAGCGATTATGACGAGGAGCAGCAGTCTCAGCAGGTTAAACATGGTTATCAGCCTTCAAATTAGGATTCTGGTGGGATTTTACCATGTTGTGCGCCAGTTGCTTTCAAGTGTCTGCTATTGCCGTAGTGCGATAAGATGTACGCATGAATATCGCGATGACTGCCCGGACTGTTTGATAAATGAGCAAACGTGAAGCTGTGTGGATGCCAATGAGGCGTCTGCACCTGAGATCAGTGCCTGAGAATGTCGAGGCATGGCTGCGCGACCCGGGCTCGCTGACGCAACGACTGACAGATTATTGTAGCGGACGCTTTCATGTACGCCTGTTGAACCAGGAATGGACGCGGCCGCTTGAATCAGAGCGCCAAGTGTTGATGATGGCGATGGGTGAACGCGGACTTGTGCGCGAGGTAGAGCTGTGGTGTGATTCAACGCCGCTGGTATTTGCCAGGACGGTAATCCCTGTCAGCAGCATGAAGGGACGGGTTCGCGGACTGACTGTGCTGGGCAATCGTCCACTCGGTGCTGTCCTTTTTAATGACAGGTCGACACAGAGGGAGCTATTCGAGGTGGCCGAGTTGCGTAATAACAATCGTCTTTTCCGGCGCGCTAACCAGGCGCTTGCTGAATCGGCCGATGTGCTTTGGGGGCGCAGAACGCGTTTCCGTTATGCAGACCAGCCGCTGTTGGTACACGAAATATTTCTTCCCACGATCGTGAGTGAAAAGGCATGAATCCTGAAATCCGCGACAAGCTGGTACTGTATGGCGAACTGGTCAGGATTAACCGCCCAATCGGTATATTGTTACTGCTATGGCCTGCACTGTGGGCGCTGTGGTTTGCGGGTGAGGGTTCGCCGCACTGGTTCGTGGTTGTGATTTTTGTTGCAGGAACCGTCCTGATGCGCTCGGCCGGTTGTGCAATCAACGATTACGCTGATCGTGATTTTGACGGCCATGTGGAGCGTACAAAACAGCGGCCATTGGCGGCAGGTAAAATTACACCGGATGAGGCGCTGAAGGTATTTGCACTCCTTTCACTGGCGGCTTTCTTCCTGGTGTTGTTTCTCAACGCCGGAACCATACTGCTCTCCTTTGCTGCAGTTGTAACGGCAGCTGTTTACCCTTTCATGAAGCGCTATACCAACCTTCCGCAACTGGTGCTTGGCATTGCTTTTGGCTGGGCGATTCCGATGGCCTACATGGCCTTGCGAGAGGAGATTCCGCTGGCAGCCTGGCTGCTCTTCCTTGCAACTGTTTTGTGGGCGCTGATCTACGACACCATGTATGCGATGGCTGATCGTGAAGATGACCTCAAGATCGGCCTCAAGTCGAGTGCAATCCTGTTTGGCGAGTACGACCGCCTGATAATCGGTGTGCTACAGGGCCTGATGATTATCCTGTTGATGTGGGTCGGTCTCATTACCGGGCGCGATGTGTTTTATGTTGCCGGCATTTCGGTGGCGACAATCCTGTTTTTCTACCAGCAGTGGCTGATACGCGAGCGCGAACCAAAAGCCTGTTTCCAGGCCTTTTTGAATAACAATTGGTTCGGTGCGATTGTCTTTGCCGGTCTGTTTCTGGACTATCTTGCAGGCTCCTGATGTTGTCCCTGTTTTCACATCTTCTCCTTCCTGTACTGCTGCTCTTGTTATGCCAGCCGTTGCAGGCTGCCCAGCAAGATCCGCTGGTCAGACTTGCGGCCATGCCGAATGCGAGCCTGTTGCTCGAAGAGAATGGTAAAACAGTTGCCAGTAAACAGGCCGGTCGACAGATGATTCCAGCCTCGACGCTGAAACTTCTGACCGCACTTGCAGCGCTTGAACACTGGGGTAAGGAGCATCGTTTCGAAACCCGCTTTTACCTTCAGGATGATGTTCTCTGGGTTAGGGGCGGTGGTGATCCCTTCCTGGTTTCCGAAGAACTCGATCTGATTGTTACAGCATTGCAGGAAGAGGGTGTTAACAAGCTTGATGGCATTACTACGGATGCAACGCTTTTCGACAACAATCTGCAGATTGGCGGACGCTCAAGCAGCGATAATCCCTACGATGCGCCAATCTCTTCACTTGCGGCCAATTTCAATACCGTAAGCTACAAGAAGGCAGCAAATAAAATCGTTTCGGCAGAACCGCAAACGCCCATGACAGCGCTGGGGAAAAGTGTTGCCAGGCGATATGCGAAAAAGAAGAGCCGCGGGCGCGTCAATCTCGTTAGCGAGGAGAACGGGCCGCGCTATTTCGCAGAATTGCTGGCGGCCAAGTTGCGTCTTGCCGGAGTCTCCGTTAAAAACAGTCTCTCCGCCGGACAGGTTCCACGCGGACTCAAGCCGATTTATACTCACAAAAATAGCCGAAACCTGAGCAAGGTGGTGGCTGCAATGATGGAGCATTCGAGCAACTTTAGTGCCAATTCACTCTTCCTGCTAATGGCTGGTGACAAGGGTCCGCTGGATATGAAGAAAGCACAGCAACGCATGCAAAAATGGATCAGGAAGCGTTTTAGCTGGAAGAAGTTCGCGGTGGTTGAGGGGGCCGGACTATCACGTGAAAACCACCTCAGTGCGAGGCAGTTGCTGGAAGTGGTCAAGGCGTTTTCGCCATATCGTGAATTACTGCCCAACCACAAAGGCAAGGTATTGGCAAAAACAGGTACATTGCGTGGCATCAGCTGTTATGCGGGCTTTCTAAAACGTGACGGAAGCTGGCAGCCTTTCAGCCTGTTGATTAATCAGCCGTCAGATTATTATTTCAGGGTACGCGTCGCTGAGGCGCTCTCTACTCGTCATCGTCTTCCCACAGCGCTGTGCGGAAAGGATTGTTAATGCGTTTGCTTCTATTGTTGTTTCTTCTGCTGGTAAGCAATGGTGTCTTTGCTGAAGAGCCTGTTGCATCACCTGTTATTGTTAACTCGGTAGCCGTCGCTTCGGCACATCCCTATGCAACAGCTACGGGCCTGCAGATTCTTCGTGATGGCGGCAATGCCTTTGATGCAGCAGTGGCTGTGACCGCGGTACTGGCGGTTGTCGAACCCTATTCATCCGGGCTTGGCGGGGGTGGTTTTTACCTCTTGCACAGGGCAAGTGATGATCACCAGGTGATGCTGGATGCGCGTGAGACTGCACCACTCGATGCGACACGTGACATGTACCTGGGTGCAGATGGCAAGCCGACATCTGACTCGTTGGAAGGGCCATTATCGGCTGGAATTCCTGGTGTCCCTGCGGCCCTTGCGAGGCTTGCACAGGAGTAGGGAAAGTTACCGCTGAAGCAGACACTTGCTCCCGCAATCGCTTTTGCGAAAGCGGGATTCGAGGTTGATGCCCACTATCAACGCATGGCATCGATGCGCCTCAAACTGCGGGTACGCGACAGTGAGAGCGCAAGAATATTTCTGCACAACAAGGAGGTTCCGGCGCTTGGTCACCTGGTAATCCAGCGCGATTTGGCGCAGACGCTTGGTGCACTGGCGGAGCAGGGCAGAGAGGGTTTTTACAGTGGCAGGATCGCCAATGCCCTGGTTAGAGAGGTACGCCGCAATGGTGGCATCTGGCGCCTGCGGGATCTGACAAATTACCGTGTCATTGAGCGAGAGGCGATCCGTTTTGATTACAGGGGCTGGAAAGTTACCACTGTAGCTCCTCCTTCATCCGGGGGAGTGGCACTGGCAACAATGTTCAATATTCTCGAGCCCTATGACCTCTACAGCATGGATGAGGTTATGCGTACACACCTGATTGTCGAAGCGATGCGTCTGGCCTACCGTGACCGAGCCGAGTACCTGGGCGATTCTGATTTTGTTGAGGTGCCTGTTGGCAAGTTGATACACAAGAGTCATGCAGCCTCGCTGCGAAAAGAGTGGATCAATGAAGAGATAGCAACACCCAGTGATTTTCTGCCTGCTGCATCAGCCGAGAATGCAAAGGGGCGTGATACAACACACTTTTCCATACTCGACAAAGAGGGTAACCGCGTTGCCGCTACTCTCAGCATTAACTATCCATTCGGGTCTGGTTACGTTGCAGCGGGAACCGGTATCCTGCTGAATGATGAGATGGATGATTTTTCCGCCTTGCCAGGTTCACCCAACGCCTACGGACTGGTCGGTGCTGAAGCGAACGCCAGCGCACCCGGCAAGCGTCCACTGTCGAGCATGTCGCCAGCTTTCGTAGAGAATGATCAGCGACTGGCGATACTGGGTACGCCAGATGGTAGCCGGATTATCACCATGGTGTTGCTTGGAGCGCTGGAGTTCATGAATGGCGCTGATGCGCATGCCATCGTCAGCAAGCCGCGTTTTCATCACCAGTACCTGCCCGATTCCATTACCTACGAAGAGGATGCGATCAGCGAGGATGCGCACTGGGAACTCGGCATAATGGGGCATCAATTTGCCGAGCGCATGGGCTCCTATGGTGAAGATAATCCGGTCTACGGCAACATGCAGGTGGTGACGCTCGACAAGCTGACAGGAGAAGTCAGCGCTGCCAGCGACCCGCGTGTTGGCGGGATCGCCGGCGTACGTTAACAATCAGGCCCGTAGACGCTGCAACTTGTTCTGCATCGCTGCGAAGTAGACGACCGGTATCACCACTAGCGTGAGTATGGTCGAGGCCAGCAGGCCGAAGATCAGCGACACGGCAAGGCCTGAGAAGATCGGGTCATCCAGAATGAAGAATCCACCAGCCATGGCTGCAACTGCAGTCAGTACGATTGGTTGCGTACGTACTGCGGCTGCATTGATCACGGCTTTCCTGAAATCCTCACCTTCCCGTACCTGCTGATTGATGAAATCAACCAGCAGAATCGAGTTGCGCACGATGATACCGGCCAATGCAATCATGCCGATCATTGAGGTCGCAGTGAACTGTGCCTGTGCAATCACGTGCCCCGGCATGATGCCGATAATGGTCAGAGGTATCGGGGCCATGATGACCAGAGGCACCAGGTAGGAACGGAACTGTGCGACCACAAGCAGGTAGATCAGCACCAGGCCAACAGCATAGGCAGCGCCCATATCGCGGAAAGTTTCATAGGTAACCTGCCACTCCCCATCCCACTTGAGACTGTAGTTATAGGGGTTGTCCGGCTGTGTCAGGTACCACTGTTCAAACTCGTCATGCTCATCAATTATTCCGGCGATATCAAACAGGCCGTAAAGCGGACTGTCCAGGTCACCCGCCATATCACCAGTAACATAGACGACCGGCAGCAGATCCTTGTGGTAGATGGTGAACTCACGAGCACCGCTGACAACTGTAGTGATTTCGGAAATGGGCACCAGCGCACCACTCTGGCTGCGGACTTTCAGCGACATCACCTCGTCAAGGTTGGCCTTGTCAGCCTCGTTGTATTCGAGCCGGATAGGTACAGGGTACTTGAGGTTGGCACCGTGCATATAAGTCACATCTTCACCATCAAGTGCGGTTGCGAGTGCTGCAGCAACACTGCTCTGCGCAATACCGAGGCGAGCAGCCTTGGCACGATCGATAATGATGATGCGTTTTTCCGATGGTGTCTCGATCATATCGTCGACATCGACAATATCTGCAGTTGACTCAAAATGAGCGCGTACATCCTTGGTGGTCCTGATCTGCCCGGCATAGTCGACGCCGTAAATTTCGGCAACCAGTGGTGACATCACCGGTGGTCCGGGCGGTACTTCGACAATTTTTGCATTGCCGTAATATTGACGTGCGATTGCCTGTACGGGCTCACGAACTGAACGCGCTATCTCATGGCTTTTTCGATCACGCTCGCCCTTGTCGACAAGATTGATTTGGATGTCACCAAGATGAGCACCCTCCCTGAGATAGTATTGGCGCACCAGTCCATTGAAACCTATCGGTGATGCAGTGCCCGCATAGACCTGGTAATTGGTGACCTCGGGTACTGTGGCGATATAGTCACCTATTTCACTGAGAACACGCGTGGTCTGCTCAAGTGCTGTGCCTTCAGGCATATCCAGAACAATCTGAAACTCGGACTTATTGTCGAATGGCAGCATTTTCAGTACGACGAGCTTGAAGAAGCCCAGCGAGATAGATGCTGCGATCAGTAGCAGGATGGCTATCAGCAGTTTCCAGCGGTTTGCACGACCGCGGGAGTCATCCAGAAAGGGCGACATGATTCGTGTAAAGAAGGGCGTCAGTTTGTGTTCCTGTGACTCGTCGGTAACAGCATGCGCGTGATGACTGTTACCCAGCACCTTGTTAACAGACCAGGGGGTAATAATAAAAGCAACAGCCAGTGAGATCAGCATCCCCATCGAGGCATTGATTGGAATCGGCGACATGTAGGGGCCCATGAGGCCGCTGACAAATGTCATCGGCAGCAGTGCGGCGATAACTGTGAAGGTGGCCAGTATGGTTGGCCCACCGACTTCATCGACAGCCTTTGGAATCGCTTCCAGCAGGTTCTCTGCTCCCATCGCAAGATGACGGTGGATATTCTCTACAACCACGATGGCATCATCGACAAGAATACCGATTGAGAA
>NZ_MPRK01000010.1 GCF_002021095.1 Solemya elarraichensis gill symbiont
CCCGAATCCTTCATGAAATATCCGGGCTAGCAAAATGAACATGCGCTTTATTTCCTGCCAGACCCTGCCTGATATTGCCGGTGCCCGCGCTCTTTACGAGCTGGATGAGAGCGTCAGCGATAAGCAGGTAGCCAAGATCATTTTTCATCATCACACCCAGGAGCAGGGCAGGGATGCATCATTCCTCGCACCTTTTCAGGCGATGCTGAGCGTGGTTGCCATGTTCGAGATTCGTGATTTTGAGACGCGCCTGGTTGTCACACATATAGCTGATCGCAGCGAGATGGAACTGCTCGCCGCGCTTGCGCCGAGACTCGACGGTCAGCTGGCACAGTGCTGGGATGACGGCCATCAACTTGCCGCGCTGATCAAAACGCGTGCGCTTGTTCATGCCGAGTCACTCAAGGACCTGCAACTTCAACCGATCGAGCAATTGCTGTCGCTGGTTCCCGGTGATGTAGGCATCGAGCAGATGGCAGGCCGGCTTGGAATAACTGCGCACAAGACTGTCAGTGATGAGTCTGCCTGGGATATCTATCGGAAAGAGGGCATCACACCGCTGCTTGATCGTTGCATCGATAATCTGCTGGCAACGACCCTGGTTGGCCTGCGCCAAATGTGGCTGGCAGATCTCATCGACGAAGATGCCTGCGATGAGCTCAGCGAAGCATGCCGTCTACACGCGAACAACCATACTGGCGACACCCGGGACTAATAACAACAATGGCAAGACGTCGTAGAAAACAGCTTCCACAGGGCAGTTTCCCCGCCACGATTGACTCTCTCAGTCATGATGGCCGCGGTGTAGCACACATCGATGGCAAGGTAACTTTCATCCCAACAACACTGCCGGGTGAAGAGGTGCAGTTTCACTATAGCTATCGTTCGCGCAAACATGACGAGGGCATACTCGATAGTGTCGACAAGGCGTCTGACGAGCGTGTTGAAGCGGGGTGTGCACACTTCGGTATCTGTGGTGGTTGCAGCCTGCAACACATGGCAGCCGAGGCACAGATGGCCTACAAGCAAGAGGCGCTGATGGATGCTTTCGAACGCATCGGCCATGTCACTCCGGAGACAGTCGCCGCACCCTTGCATTCTGAAGCATGGGGATACCGGCGCAAGGCACGCCTCGGTGTCCGCTATGTCTATAAGAAAGAACGCGTGTTGGTCGGTTTTCGTGAACGCGGCACCTCCTACCTGGCAGATATCCGTCACTGTAAAGTGTTGCATCCTTCTGTAGGAGAACATCTCGAGGCGCTCGGTGACATGATCATGACGCTTTCGATCAGGGAACAGTTGCCGCAGATCGAGGTTGCTGTCGGTGACGATGCCACGGTCATGATTTTCCGCATACTTGAACCCCTGAGCGAGTCGGAAGAGAAAACCATTGCCGATTTTTGTGCACAGAGAGCATGGACTCCATACCTGCAGGATGGTGGGCCGCAAACGGTCAAACCACTGCGCGATGTGGCCACGTTGACCTACTCATTGCCACAGGAGTCGCTGCAGTTCGAATTCCTGCCCAACGACTTCACCCAGGTCAACAGTGATATCAACCGCCAGATGCTCAGCCAGGCAATGGAGTGGCTCGACCTGCAGGGCGACGAGAAGGTGCTGGATCTTTTCTGCGGCCTGGGTAACTTCACCCTACCGCTGGCGCGCAGGGCAAAATCTGTCCATGGTGTTGAGGGTGACACCGCACTGGTTGAACGTGCCAGGCAAAACGCGATTCGAAACGATATCGACAATGTCAGTTTCGATGTCGCCAACCTCTACGATGAAGAGACACCGGCATTTAAGTGGGCAAAGCAGAAGTACGATGCCGTCCTGCTTGATCCACCGCGCAGCGGTGCGCTGGAGATGATGCCGCTGGTGGCAAAAATGGGGGCAGAAAAAATTCTCTATGTTTCCTGTTATCCGGGTACGTTGGCGCGTGATGCCGACGTGCTGGTTAATCAGTATGGCTACCGCATGGTCAAGGCCGGCGTAATGGATATGTTTCCGCACACAGCGCATGTTGAATCGATGGCGCTGTTTGTCAAAGATTGATTTTTCTGCCTGACACATCCATGATTATGCACTGCAGCATGACTGCATTCAGCGAAACAACCCGGGGCAGTAAATGAGCCGTATAAGCATCACACAGCTTGAAGAGATGAAGCAGAAAGGCGAGAAAATCGCCATGCTGACCAGCTATGACGCCAGTTTTACCCGTCAGATTGAAGATGCCGGTGTCGAGACCATTCTCATTGGTGACTCTCTTGGCATGGTGATCCAGGGGCATGACAGCACGATCCCGGTCACGGTTGATGACATTGTCTACCATGTCAGCAATGTCGCCCGGGTCAGTCGTCGCGCACTTCTGATTGCAGATATGCCCTTTCTCAGCGACAGCTCTCCTCAAAAGGCACTCGCAACAGCCAGACGCCTGATGAAAGAGGGCGGGGCCCAGATGGTCAAGCTTGAGGGTGCAGGTGAACGTCTTGGCGTGATTGAAACCCTGGCATCCCACTCGGTTCCCGTGTGCGGACATCTTGGCTTGCTGCCACAGTCGGTTTTTCTTCTCGGCGGCTACCGTGTGCAGGGGCGTGAGGAGGAAGAGGCACAGCAGATGCTCAATGACGCAATTTCTATCCAGGATGCGGGTGCGCAGATGCTTGTGCTTGAGTGCGTGCCGCGTCAGCTTGCAGAAGAGATCAGCAAGGCGCTTGTTATTCCTGTTATCGGTATTGGTGCGGGCGCCGGTTGTGACGGCCAGGTATTGGTTGTCTATGACATGCTAGGTATAACTCCCGGTAAACTGCCAAAATTTGTCAAGAATTTCCTTGAGGGCAGCGGTTCTGTAGCGGCTGCGCTCAAACGCTACAATAGGGAAGTCAAGGATGGTACCTTTCCTGACAGTGAGCACGCTTTCCTGTAGGTGCTGACAGTATGATCACACTGCATGATGTCATTGTATTACGCGCCCGCGTCGCCGACTGGAAGTCGCAGGGTAAACGTGTTGCACTGGTGCCGACCATGGGTAACCTGCATAGCGGCCACATCTCCCTGGTGAAACGTGCGAAAGAGCTGGCTGATGTTGTCGTCAGCACAATCTTCGTAAATCCAATGCAGTTTGGCGAGGGTGAAGATTTCGACAGCTACCCGCGTACACTTGAAGATGACCAGTTGAAACTCGAAGCGGCAGGCAACGACCTGCTGTTTGCACCACCGGTCGAAGCTGTCTATCCCAACGGCAAGGCACAGCAGACAACTGTTTCGGTTCCCGGTGTTTCATCCATCCTCTGTGGTACATCGCGTCCGGGACATTTTGACGGAGTCACCACGGTGGTCACCAAGCTGTTTAACATGGTGCAACCGGATGTCGCCCTGTTCGGTGAGAAGGATTATCAGCAGTTACATATCATCCGCAGGATGACCGAAGAGTTGTCGATGCCGATTGAAATCATCGGCTGTGCCACGCAGCGTGAAACCGATGGCCTGGCAATGAGTTCAAGAAACGGTTATCTCACTGCAGAAGAACGTCATATCGCACCGCGTCTCTATCAAATCCTGACGCGTTCAGCCGAGTCGATTAAATCAGGTATTTCGCTTGCAGATGTTAAGCTGCAGGCCACCAACGCGCTGCGGGAAGCAGGCTTCAGCCCGGACTATTTCGAGATACGTGATGCTGATACATTGCTTGAGCCTGTTGAATCAACCGATGTGTTGGTGCTGCTTGTCGCGGCGCGCCTTGGAAGCACCCGATTGATTGATAACCTGCGCATTGACGACGCAACCAGTAATGTTATTTATTAAGCAGAATTGAAGTTTATATGAATCAGGGATCGAAAGTTACTGCATTAGTCCCCGCCTATGAATCTGCCGGCTTTATACAGGAGACGCTTGATTCACTTTCAGCTCAAACCTACGACAATTTTGATGTACTTGTTTCAGTTGATGTTTGTGATGATGACACTTATGAAATCTGCTGCCGGCACGCCGCAGCGGACAGCCGCTTCAAGGTAATCAGGGTTACAGGAAATCGACTGGGATATGTAGGCAATTGCAATTTGTTAATGCGCCAGGCCGAGGCGGATTATGTCATGCTGGCATTTCATGATGACCTACTTGAGCCAACATTTACAAGTAAGTTATGTGCAACTCTCGATAGTCGGCCGGAAGCCGTCTTGGCTTTCCCTGATGTTCACTATACAAGTGTTGATGGTTCTGAAGAGATTTGGCAGTACAAACTTCTTGAAGAAGTTAAAGAGCGTGTAAAAAGAGGGCGGAGAATAGTGTACAGACTGGATAGATGGTGGGTGCCGAATCGTGGCATGTTCCGTCTTGAACGCTCTCGCAGGATAGGTGGGATCAAGCATCATAGAGCTAACGAGTTTTCAGTTGACTTGCCCTGGCTTTTTCATATGAGCTTGCTTGGCGAGTTTATCCGCGTGCCCGAAGTGCTGTGTCACAAGGTTCGCAAACCAGGTAGTCTTTCACGATCATGGGATTTTACTGCAAGGCAGTACTTCGAAGTCATATCGTCTTGTATGCGTGAATTGTGGAACTCTGAGCTGACGACCGAAGAGAAAATGCTACTAAATGCCGATATTATGCATATATTGAGAGAGTTACATTCAAAAATACCTCAGCCAGAGCAATCCTGATTGACTTGGTATGAGAGTTAGTGGAACAGAATAATATGTTTGATGGGCAAGTTGCGTTGATTGATTCGCCGGGTATAAGGGATCAGCGTGGCCTGCTTGTTCCATTTGATTTTGAAAACCTGCCTTTCATTCCCAGTCGCATTTTCACTGTCAGCCAGGTACCCGCAGGAACAGTTCGTGGTGGTCACGGCCACAAAAAGGGCGTGCAGTTACTGATTGCTATCGAGGGTGAGATCGAGGTGATATTGATAGCAGGCGAACAGCAAGCAGTGCATATTCTGACACCAGGCCGGCAAGGATTATTGATCAGGGCCGGGATCTGGTTTCAACAGAAATATCTGCGTGAGAACTCTGCTCTCCTGGTAATTTCCAGTGAGCCTTATGACCCGGACTCTTATTTTTTTGAGCCGGGGTCATGAAGCAGCGGTCAGTTGCGATCCTGGGAGCAGGCATCATGGGTTGCTGTACGGCACTGATGCTGGCAAGAAAGGGAATTGATGTGACCCTGGTTGATGCGGCAGCAGAGCCCTTTCAGGGTGCGAGCCGCTGGAATGAAGGGAAAATACATCTCGGCTATCTCTATGCAGCCGACCGGGGATTTCGGTCAGCAAGACATTTCCTTAGTGGCAGCCTCAGTTTTCGTCCGCTTGTAGAGCAACTGCTAGAGTCTTCCATTGAACCAACCATCGGCCAGAGGAGTGATATTTTCCTTTGCCATCGTGACTCTGTTGTCGACGTGCAATCACAGTGGGCGTATCTTCAGGCCGTTGACAAACTGGTTGGTGAACATCCCGATGCTGCAAATTACCTGCTTGATTCTCGTCACTGCCAGAGCAGTAAAATAGCCACGAAAGAGATTGGGAACCTCACTAACCATGAGGACATTATTGGTGGTTTTAATGTTCCTGAACACTCGGTTTCGACCAACACTATTGCTGACATGTTTGTTAATGCCCTGAATAATGAACCACGTATTAACCAAGTCATGAATTGCCGTGTTACATCCGTTTGTTCAACTAATTCGCATGGACATGAATCCTGGAAGATTGTGGATTCAACAGGTGAGTCCGGCAATTTCGATATTTTGATTAATGCACTGTGGGAAGGAAAGTTGGCAATCGACAAAAGTGCAGGCCTGGAATTGCCTTTTGAATGGTCTCACCGTTACCGACGTGCACTCTTTATTCAAACATCGAAGCTGCTTGACGTCCCCAGTACCATAATCACCACGGGAGCATTTGGGGATATCAAAAATTATGACGGGCACGAATTCTACCTCTCATGGTATCCGTCTGGCCTCAGTGCCTATGGCACAGGGATTTGTCCACCAGCAGTCCCAAGACTTGATAGCACTGAAAGGGATCAGCTAGTAAGCAAGATATTTTCTAACTTGGCTGACTATCTGCCAAAGGTCAGACGGATTCAGAAATACCTTGATACATGCCGTCTGGAAGGCGGGTGGGTGTTTGCCGCAGGCAGAGGGGAGCTCTCAAGCCCTAAGTCAACACTACATCGAAGAGATGAGTTTGGAATCAGTCAACTTGGCGGTTATTTTTCCGTTGATACCGGAAAATATGGTTCCGCTCCCTGGCTTGCAAAGCGACTGGCAGATCTAATCACTGGCTGATATTTCGCCCTTTTTATTGCGCACCGCACAAATTCGTGAATAATGTGTCATAATATTGCAGATTTTTTGGCATTTACGGCAATTTGAGGGTGAATTTGCCGCTGCTTGCCCCTATTATTCAATTAACATAACGCAAAGAAATTTTGCCTTTAGATAACAGGTTTACAACACGATGCAGCTGACACTACTCAAATGTAAACTGCACCGCGCGACGGTGACGAACTCGGAACTGGAATATGAGGGCTCCTGCGCTATTGCTCAGGACCTGCTCGATGCCGCCGGCATCCTGCCGTATGAACAAATCGAGATTTACAATGTCACAAATGGTGAAAGATTTACCACCTATGCAATTGAAGCTGAACGTGATTCGGGAATAATCTCGGTCAACGGCGCAGCTGCACACAAGGCGGACCCTGGTGACATTATTATCATCTGCGCTTACGCGCGTATGAATGAAACCGAGGTCAAGACCTTCAAACCTTCCCTTGTCTATCTTGATGAAAATAACGAGATCAAGGGTTTAGGTGATAGGATTGCAGTACAGGTGGCCTGATTTTATGTAGGAGATTCATGAAAATACTCAAGTCCTCGGCGCTTTTGACAAGCGCGCTGGTTTTATTTCTGGCGGTTGCAAGCGTCCAGGCCGCGGTCAGGGAAGTCCCTCTTTCGGAGCTGAAACCCAAGTTCCGACAAGCCCAGTCCATGCTTCTCATCAGCGACGTGCTGAAGAAATACCACTATAAAAAGCATGTGCTCGACGATGCCTTTTCAGCACTGATTTTTGATGAGTATCTCGAGCTGATCGATCCCAACAAAAGCTACCTGACACAAGAGCAGGTCGACGCTTTCCGTTTCAACTACGCAAAACTTTTCGACGATGACATTCGCAATGGTCGTCTTGAACCTGTCTTTACTATCTATAAGGCGTTTCGTGCAGCTGTTGAACGGCAAACTGCAATCGCACTTGAGTTGCTCAAAAAACCGATTGACCTGACGACTAACGAGACATATCAAATCGACAGGGAGGATGCACAGTGGCCTGCAGACCAGGCGGCACTTGACGCTCTCTGGGTCAAGCGCGTCAAGAACGATATGCTCTCCATGCGCCTGTCGAAGAAGGATAAAGATGAGGCGCTAGAACAACTCACCAAGCGTTACGAGGGAGTTCGACGTCGTGCGCGCCAGAGTGAGAGTGATGATATTTTCCTGCTCTTCATGAGTGCCTATGCGGGTGCAATTGAACCCCATACCGGTTACATGTTGCCACGCAATGCCGAAAACTTTGATATCAGCATGCGTTTGTCACTGCAGGGCATTGGTGCAGTTCTCGGTGTCGAGAACGAGTACACCGAGGTACAGAAGATTATTCCTGGCGGACCGGCTGAGAAATCATCGTTGATTCACCCCGGCGATATGATTACCGGCGTGGCGCAGGGCGAGGACGGCGAGATGATCGATGTCATCGGCTGGCGTCTGCAGGATGTGGTTGACAAGATTCGTGGTGCAAAGGGTACCGTGGTACGACTGACGATTCTTCCCAAGAAGAGCGGCAGCGGCGGTGCAAGCAAAGAGATTACGCTGGTACGTGATGAGATCAAACTCGAGGAGCAGGCTGCCAAGTCATCAGTCATTGAGGGCGAAAAGGATTTGCATGACCAGAAGATCGGCGTTATCGAGATTCCCGCATTCTACCGGGACTTTGCTGGCGCAAGCTCCGGCAATAAAGACTTTCGCAGTACCACCCGTGACGTACGTAACCTGCTCGTAGAGCTGCAGGAGAAAGGTGTCGACGGCATTATTATCGACTTGCGTAATAATGGTGGTGGTTCCCTGATCGAAGCGACAGAACTGACAGGGCTCTTTATCGAGTCAGGCCCGGTTGTACAGATTCGAGACTACAACGGCAATGTTGAATCCGAGATCGATCCGGATCCGGCTATCGCTTATCGTGGTCCGCTTGCTGTCATGGTCAATCGCAACAGTGCTTCAGCATCTGAAATCTTCTCTGGAGCCATCCAGGATTATGGGCGCGGCATCATTATCGGTGAACCAACCTTTGGTAAAGGCACAGTACAGCAACTCGTTGAGTTGGGTAATTTCCTCACCAAGGCAAGTGACATGGGGCGCATGCGCGTGACTATTGCACAGTTCTTCCGCGTCGATGGCGGCAGTACCCAGCATCGTGGTGTAGTGCCGGACATCCAGTTTCCAACCGTGATTGAGGTTGATTATGGCGAACGCTCTCTCGACAATGCTCTGCCGTGGGCAAGTATTGAGCGAGCCAGTCATGATGAATGGGGTATTGGTAATATCGATACGGTACGCAAACGCTCTGATCAACGCATTAAAAAGGATGCCGGCTTCAAGTACCTGAAGGCAGAGGCAAAGATGATTCACAAGATCATGAACCAGAAGGTTGTCAGTCTCAACGAATCAAAACGTAAAAGTGAATGGAATAAACGCGAAGCTGAACGCCTGCGTCTGCACAATAACTATCGTCGCTCGATCGGTCTGGCCCGGTTAAGCAAAAAGGAGTTTCTCGAAGATGATGACCAGCTCCTCGAAAAGCGCCGCGAGGAGGAGAAGCTTGAAGAGGTTGAACTGAAGGAATCTGCCCGTATATTGGCAGACGTGATTCAACAAAAGCTGGCTCCCGTTATCCGTTCTGCACAAGTTGTTGTCAAGGATGAACAGGATTCTCATTTTCAACACTGACTGAAGCAGTCGGAGAAGTATTAATGGCACATTTGTTCGATTTAAGCTGGTGGCAGCTTGTGCTTGTCGCTCTTGGCCTGACGCATATCACGATTGCCGGAGTGACCATTTTTCTGCATCGTTCACAGGCGCACAAGGCCGTTGAACTGAGCGCACCGGTAAATCACTTCTTCCGTTTCTGGCTGTGGCTGACCACGGGCATGGTGACGAAGGAGTGGGTTGCTGTTCATCGACTTCATCATGCCAAGTGTGAAACAGAAGGTGATCCGCACAGTCCGCAGGTTGAGGGTCTCAATCGTGTTCTGTGGCTCGGTGCCTGGCTCTATCGCAAGGCAAGTGCAAACCGGGAGACACTCGATGCCTACGGCAAGGGCACGCCGGACGACTGGCTCGAACGAAAAATCTATACACCTCACCCGGGGATTGGCATCAGCCTGATGCTGATTATCGACCTGATTCTGTTCGGCTTTGCCGGCGCTGTGATCTGGGTCGTGCAGATGGCGTGGATTCCATTCTGGGCTGCAGGCGTCATCAATGGTATCGGCCACTATTTTGGTTACCGTAACTGGAATACCACCGATGCCTCGACCAATATT
Organism: Solemya elarraichensis gill symbiont; assembly: GCF_002021095.1. Lineage (GTDB taxonomy): Bacteria > Pseudomonadota > Gammaproteobacteria > Chromatiales > Chromatiaceae. The sequence goes on from NZ_MPRK01000010.1 coordinate 9,591, forward strand.
ATTCCATTCGGCCTGGTTGTCGGCGGTGAGGAGTTGCACAACAATCACCACGCCTTTGCATCGTCTGCACGTCTCTCGAGCCGCTGGTACGAGTTTGATATCGGCTGGCTCTATATCCGCCTGATGCAGGCGCTTGGCCTGGCGCGAGTGAAAAAGGTGGCGCCAAGGATTCGTGTGCGCAAGGATATTCGCATTGTGGATCTTGATACGGTTTCGGCCGTTCTGGGTAACCGCTTGCAGGTTTTTTCCAACTATGCGAAGCAGGTGGTCAAGCCTGTTGCCAAGTCTGAACTGTGCAGTTCACGTAGTGCGTGTCGTGAAAAATACAAGGCAGTACGAAGCCTGCTGGCAGATAGCCAGCGGCTTGATGAGGCAGCACGCCAGCGGCTTCAGAAACTTCTCGAAGAGAGCCAGCTTCTTGAGACTGTCTACCAGTATCAGGAAAGACTGTCGTCACTCTGGGAGCGCACTGCTGCCAGCCAGGAAGCGCGTCGTGATGCTCTGCAGGAGTGGGTTGTTCAGGCGGAAGATGCGGGCATCGATGCCTTGGCGCGATTTGCTCGACAACTCAGAGGCTATACCATTACCTCAACATAGGTGAACGTTAAGTCGTTGTTTCATTCACCCTGTACAGGAAATCTCTGCATGCGCAGGTTTGTTCTTTTTGCCGTTGTCACTCTTTTCGCGGCACTGCTCTTTTTTGCCTGGACCACCTGGCAACAGGCGCAGGCCTTCGAACGTGAAACCGAGACCATCATTACCCGCTTGAGTGCCGAATCACAGGTGGAGCAGGGAAAAAACCAACTGCTGGAGCTGCTCTCTTTCGGCTATTACGACGACTACTCGAAGCATCTCGAAGAACTCAACAGACACAAGGAACTTCAGTCAGCCTATGCCGAGTCAGTCGAGATCATGACCTGGTTGTTCGGCGGAACTGCCTTGCTGTTACTACTGCTTGCCTGGTTTGCACGTTACGACCTGGGCGACGTTGCGTACGCCATGCTGGGTATCGCATTAATTTCACTGCTGGTCGGACTGGCCACGCCAATTCTCTCGATCGAGGCGAGCAAGGATCTGCCGGTACTGGGTGATACCTTGCTGCAGTACCAGTCGAAAGGAGTCCTCTCGACACTGGATACGCTGTATGAAAACGGCTACTGGTGGCTAGCTCTTGTATTGCTGATCTTCAGTGTCGTGTTACCCATGATGAAAACGGCTGTCGGCGGGCTGACCTTCTTCAGCCGCACCAGCCCGCTGCTGGAGAAGTGGTTCCACATCAGCCATCATCTCGGCAAGTGGTCGATGGCTGATGTCTTCGTGGCCGCAATCCTGGTGGCATTCTTCGCCAATAGCGGTGCTGACAGCCTGACACATGCAGAAGTGCGCCCCGGATTATGGTTTTTTCTCGGCTATGTATTGTTGTCAATGCTGGCATTCCAGTTCCTTGGCAGGGAGATGAAACGGAGGTGATTGGCACAGGGCGTTACAGACATGTCGCAAAACCCGTTTATACTTGAGGCATGAATGATTCGAATCTTCAGCTGATTCTGTTTCGCCATGCGAAGTCTGACTGGGCGTCTGGCGCCGCAGATGACTTCCATCGTCCGCTTGCTGCGAAAGGGAAGAAAGCGGCCAAACAGATGGGCAAACTGCTTGCGACCATGGGGCAGACACCGGATTTCATTCTCACCTCGTCGGCGCTGCGTACACACGAGACGCAACGCCTCGCATCCGTCAGCGGACACTGGGGAGCACCGATCGGTGTGACTGATGACCTCTACGAAACCAGTCCGGCTGCAGTACTCAAAATTATCCGACAGATGCCGGATCAGTACCGGCGAGTGATGTTTGTCGGACATGAGCCCTGCTGGTCGCAGTTGACGAGTCTCCTGATCGGGGGAGGGCAGGTGCGTTTTCCCACGGCGGCAATGGTGCGTATCGATTTTGATCTGAAGCACTGGTCGCAAATCACGCAGGGGAGCGGTGAACTCAACTGGTTTTTGCCGCCGAAACACCTCAAGAATTGCTGCTGAACAGCAAAATCTGCGTTAGAATATTTCTTTTGATGAATTGAAGATCCCGGAACGATGGCGCGAACAGCGGAAATCGAACGCAATACACTGGAAACACAAATCCGTGTTGCAATCAATCTTGATGGCAGCGGCAAGGCCTCATTTGATACAGGTGTGCCTTTCCTCGAGCACATGCTCGACCAGGTTGCACGTCATGGGCTGGTTGATCTTGAGATCACTGCCAAGGGTGACAATCACATCGATGATCACCACACGGTCGAGGATATAGGCATTAGCCTCGGCCAGGCATTCGCACAGGCGATCGGCGACAAGAAGGGCATCAATCGTTATGGACACGCTTACGTGCCACTCGACGAGGCGTTGTCACGCGTGGTAATCGATTTTTCCGGTCGTCCCGGCCTGGAGTTCAATGTCGATTTCAGCCGTGCTCGCATTGGTGAATTTGATGTCGATCTCTTCATGGAGTTTTTCCAGGGTTTCGTCAATCATGCCGATGTCACGCTGCACATCGATAACCTGCGTGGACGCAACGCGCACCATGTTGCCGAAACAGTATTCAAGGCATTCGGCCGTGCCATGCGTATGGCGCTGGAAGCTGATCCGCGCATGGCAGGCGTTATGCCATCGACCAAAGGCTCGCTCTAGGTTCACACATGGAGACAATCGCTGTTGTTGATTACAATCTTGGCAACCTGCATTCGGTTTCCAAGGCGGTAGAACATGTTGCCCCGGACGCGCGCGTACTGGTGACCGATAATCATGCTCTGATTGCGCAGGCTGACCGGGTGGTTTTCCCGGGACAGGGCGCTGCACGCGACTGTATGAAAGCGATCAGTGACCATCACGTCGAGGCGGCTGTGCGCGAGGCCGCCGAGGTCAAACCGTTTCTTGGTATCTGCATGGGTTTACAGGTTCTCATGGAGTACAGCGACGAGAATGGTGGCACGCCGCTTCTTGACCTGTTTCCCGGCCAGGTACGACATTTCGCACGCGGCCGTGTCGATGACAATGGAGTGCCGCTTAAAATCCCTCACATGGGATGGAGCCAGGTCAAACAAGTCACTGACCATCCGATGTGGCAGGGGATTGAAGACCAGAGCCGTTTCTATTTTGTACACAGCTATTATATTGTGCCGGATGACGATTCAATTGTCGCCGCGACTACAGACTATATTTCACCATTCGCCTGTGCGATTGCATCGGATAACCTCTTTGCGGTGCAGTTTCATCCTGAGAAGAGTGCTGATGCAGGTCTGCAACTACTGAAAAATTTCGTTAACTGGAAACCTTAAGGTTTCCAACATACTCAAGACAGGTATTTCCCATGCTGATGATTCCAGCCATCGACCTCAAAGATGGAAAGTGTGTCCGCCTGCGCCAGGGGCGTATGGAAGATGACACCGTATTTTCCGATAATCCCGTTGACATGGCAGCACGCTGGGTGAATGAAGGTGCGCGACGTCTGCACTTGGTGGATCTCAATGGGGCATTCGAGGGTAAACCGGTTAATGGTGATGTTGTCCGTGCCATTGCCGACAGATGGCCGGATTTGCCGCTACAGGTGGGTGGCGGTATCCGCGATGCAGAAACCATTGCGGCTTATATCGATGCAGGTGTTGATTTTTGCATTATCGGCACAAAAGCGGTTCGCGAGCCCGAATTTGTCGATGAAGTCTGCAAGCAGTTTCCCGGGCACATTATTGTTGGTATCGATGCAAAGGATGGCATGGTTGCCGTTGAGGGTTGGGCCGAGGTGTCAGACGTGTCGGCAATCGACCTGGCAAAACGTTTCGAGAGCGCCGGAGTCAGCGCCATCGTCTACACGGATATAAGCCGTGACGGCATGATGCAGGGAGTCAATCACGAGGCTACGGCTGCATTGGCAGAGGCAATATCAATCCCGGTTATTGCTTCCGGTGGCATTACAGATATCACGGATATATCAAGGCTCATGCAGGTCGAGGATAGTGGCATCACGGGTGCCATTACCGGCCGTGCAATCTACGAAGGAACGCTTGACCTTGCCGAGGCCCAACGTCTGGCGGATTCCTGATTTCTGGTCTTTGCTATATAGTCATCCCGGGCTTGCCCCGGGGCTGGCAGACACAGCCTGCATACCTGTTGGTGCAGGCCCCACTATTATCACTTCTGCTTTTCCCTGCCGATTTCACTGATTGAAACATTAGGCACTGGATCGACTGTGCTGTTGTCATTCTCACCCGGCACAAAAAACTTGTGACCGTTAATCATGGCGGAGATCTCCGCACTGCTGCCTTTCAGGTCATGCAAAACGACTGCGACTATATGCAGCAGCATGATCGTGAAGAGTATGTTGGCCAGGATGCCGTGCAGTGCAGGAAGGTAGACTCCGGCAAGAATCGGTATATTTCCCTGTACAAAACCACTGACGGCCTGCAACAGCAGCAGGGCGATGATAAAGATATAGAGAGGCGCCCACAGGGGGTTGTGTGCATACCAGCGCGGTAGCGGCATGCGTCCGAAGGAGAGATAGAAGCGCAGCATCTCGCCGATCTTTTGCCACTGCGGATCGGGTGTTAACGCCTTCAGACTGGCATTCTCCTTGTCTGTGAACAGCAGCAGGATGCGCAGCAACAGTCCGAGCGTGAAGAGCGGCGCAAGCAACAGGTGTATATCAATCGTGGCATCCGCGATGATGGGCGCCTTGTCGATCAGCCAGCCGCTCGCGAAAAGAGCCAGTCCGGACAATGCGATCACCCAGTGGGCGATTCGCTGCCATTTGCTCCAGATCAGAATGCGTTGAATTCCGGTTGCATTTGCCAAGTGAGATATTCCTGCTATCATGCACAAAGCCGTATTGTAACGTCTGTTGCATCGCAATGAGGCAAGATATCTCAATCTGAAGTGCTGCAATGCGGGCCTTTTTACAGAATCCGTGCTTGCTTATTCCCTTGCTGCGCTAAAATGTTAAACTGCCTTTCTGTTTTGATATGAAGTGAATTCCTATGGGACTCGCCAAACGTATAATTCCCTGTCTCGATGTTGATGCCGGCCGCGTGGTCAAGGGTGTCAAGTTTGTTGATATCCGCGATGCCGGAGATCCGGTAGAAGTTGCGCGTCGTTATAACGAGGAGGGTGCGGATGAGATTACCTTTCTCGATATTACCGCCAGTTCCGATGAGCGCGAAACCATCGTGCACGTGGTTGAGGAGGTTGCCGGCGAGGTCTTTATTCCACTGACCGTTGGTGGCGGTATTCGCGAAGTGGCCGATGTACGCCGCATGCTCAAGGCCGGTGCCGACAAGGTCGCTATCAACACGGCCGCAGTATTCAATCCGGAGTTTGTGCGGGAGGCAGCCGACAGTTTTGGTTCGCAGGCAATCGTGGTTGCGATCGATGCAAAGAGTGTGTCAGGCGAGTGTGAACCAAAGCGCTGGGAGATTTTTACCCATGGCGGGCGCATGCCGACCGGTATCGATGCGATCGAATGGGCACGCAAGATGGCTGACTATGGTGCAGGCGAGATTTTACTCACGAGCATGGATCGCGACGGTACAAAAATCGGATTCGATAACGAATTGACGCGCGCTGTTGCCGAGGCCGTACCTATCCCTGTCATCGCATCCGGCGGTGTCGGTGATCTCGACCACCTTGTCGATGGCGTCAAGCTAGGCGGCGCAGATGCAGTGCTGGCGGCATCGATTTTCCATTTCGCCGAGTACTCGATTGGCGAGGCAAAGCAACACATGGCAGATGCCGGTGTCGAGGTGAGACTATGAGCGATGTTCTGAAACAGCTTGAGGCGGTCCTTGAGGAACGCAAGCAGGCGGATCCCGATAGCTCATATGTCGCTTCCCTGCATGCCAAGGGGCTCGAAACAATTCTCAAAAAAGTCGGCGAAGAAGCGACTGAGACCGTCATTGCCGCTGTTGGTGGTGATGAAGGCCAGATTGTCTACGAGACGGCAGATCTCTGGTTTCATACCATGGTGATGTTGTCACACAAGGGAATCAGCCACGAAGCAGTACTGTCGGAACTGGAGCGTCGCTTCGGACTTTCCGGAATCGAAGAAAAAGCGTCCCGAAAGGGGTAATCAAGTAACTATTTTGTAGAATCTTGCGGTATTATTGACGCAAGTTTGAAAAGGCCTATAGCCATTGAGAGGATGAAATTATGGGATTTGGCGGAATCAGTATCTGGCAGCTGTTGATTGTATTGGCGATTGTTCTTCTTATTTTCGGAACCAAGCGCCTCAAGAACATGGGGTCTGATGTTGGCGGAGCTGTAAAAGGCTTCAAGAAAGCGATGAAAGACAGTGAAGCCGCGAATGCGGAAAAGCTGGAAAAAACCGACGATGACTCCGTCATCGAAGGTGAAGCAACTAAAGAAAAAGAAAAGTCCTGAACAGGGCTGACTGACCATGTTTGATGTAGGTTTCTGGGAACTACTGATCATCGGTATCGTTGCCTTGCTTGTCATTGGCCCTGAGCGACTGCCAGGTGTGGCACGCACCGTTGGCGCCTGGACAGGGCGGGCCAAGCGCTTTGTCTCGTCGGTCAAGTCAGATATTGACCAGGAGTTGCGTGCTGACGAGCTCAAGAGAATTCTCAAGGACCAGGAGGAGAGCTCCTCGCTGCATGAGATCATTGAGGACACGAAAAGCGATCTCGATGAGATACGCAAAGAGACGGAATCCGCGGTGAAAACCGGCAGCGATTCGCTCAAGTAATCCCCAGGTAATTATTTAGCCCATGTCCGTGAACCTCGATACAGAACAGCCGTTTTTTTCACATCTCTTCGAACTGCGTGATCGCCTGATTCGCATCGTTGTGGTTGTTCTGGTCGCATTTCTGGCGCTTTTCTCGTTTGGCAACCAGATCTATACCATGGTCGCCGAACCGCTCATGCAGCACCTTCCGGAAGGCACCAGCATGATTGCAACCGAGGTTGCATCACCTTTCCTGACACCTATGAAACTCAGCCTGGTGGCGGCGATTTTCCTGACGATTCCATTCACGCTCTACCAGTTCTGGGCATTTATCGCCCCCGGACTCTATCAGCATGAACGCAAGATGGTGATACCGCTGGTTGTCTCCAGCACGCTGCTTTTCTATATGGGTGTGGCATTTGCCTTTTACGTGGTCTTCCCGCTCGTTTTCGCCTTTCTTACCGGCACAGCGCCCGAGGGCGTTGCTGTAATGACCGATATGGGGCGTTATCTGGATTTCATCCTGACGCTCTTTTTTGCCTTTGGCCTGGCATTCGAGGTGCCGATCGCCGTCATCATCCTCATCTGGACTGGTGCGACTACGCGTGAAAAGCTATCTCGTGGCCGTCCATTTGTGATTGTTGGTGCATTTGTTCTTGGCATGCTGCTGACTCCGCCGGATGTCATCTCGCAGACCTTGCTGGCATTGCCGATGTGGGTGCTGTTTGAATTCGGCCTGATCGCCTCGGCTTTCTTCGTAAGCAAGAAGAAAAAAGACGAGGAGTCTGACGACGATGAAGACTCAGACTCAAATGAAGAGAAGGGTGAGGGCGAAAACGAAGTCAGCTACCCGGACGACTACGAAGCGCCGACAGACGAACAGCAGGAAGCTGAACTTGATCGCCTCGACTGGGAAGATGATGAAGACTGGGCCGAGGATGAGGATGATGAGTCCTGGAATGATCCGGGAGACGATACAGAATCCCCTGATGCAACTGGAGAAGAGGATGCCGAGGCTATTATCAACGACCTCAATGAGTCACGCCTGAAACGCGTCATGGAACTGCGCCAGCAGGGTGATGTTGCCGAGGCACGCAAGCTGCTCTACGAGGTGCTTGCGAACGGAAACAACGACCAGATCATGGTGGCCAGGAACATTCTCGAGCAGCTTGACCAGGATTAGCCGGGGATTTCCCCGCAGCCTGTGTGCTGCTGCATGGCCCCAAAGACTGCATGGTTGGCACT
>NZ_MPRK01000091.1 GCF_002021095.1 Solemya elarraichensis gill symbiont
CCTCTGTCATGCGTGCAACGATATAGGGCTGGGAGATGGTCTGTCCCAGGCCGATCGGCAGCGCTGTATCCTCGTAGGCACGGTGTGCCAGCGCCTCTTCGATAAACAGATGCCTTGGTGTGCTGCGCATCACGCTGAGTACCGCCGGATTATGAATGCCCTGCTCCTTGAGCCGGTCAATCAGGCGATCGCGCGTACGTTGCGACGTCATACCGATGCCACTGTAGCCACTCGATGCAATCACAGTGAAACCTCGCTAATCCAGTCGCCTGTTGTCTTCAGTGCCCCATGATGGGTCAGGTCAACCTGCAGTGGCGTCACCGAGACATAGCCGTTACGCAGTGCATGGAAATCAGTCCCCTCCCCTGCATCCTGCTCAGGCCCCGGGGGGCCAACCCAGTAGATCGGCTTGCCACGCGGATCGGTTGTCTTGACGACCGGCTCAGCCTTGTGACGATGCCCGAGGCGTGTCGCCCTGATACCTCGAATCTCCTCAAGGGGGAGATCGGGCACATTGACATTGAGCATCACTGCTTCAGATGTGTGACTGCCATCGACAAGAGAGTTGATCAATTGCAGAACAACGTGAGCCGCTGTCTGCAAGTGCGATGGTGTGAACGAGTTGATTGAGACTGCCATCGACGGAAAACCGAGAAAACGTCCCTCGGTAGCTGCAGCGACTGTTCCTGAATAGAGTACATCGTCGCCAAGATTGGCACCGAGGTTGATGCCGGCAATGACGATATCCGGCTCCTCTTCGAGCAAGCCTGTAATGGCAAGATGCACGCAATCGGTCGGCGTACCGTTGACACTGTAATAACCATTTGGCTGGCGGCCGGCCCGTACAGGCGAGTCAAGGGTCAGCGAATTGGAGGCACCACTGCGATCCCGGTCTGGTGCAACCACATGCACGTCACCCGCCTGTTGCAGGGTGTCGGCAAGCGTGACAAGACCCGGTGACTGGTATCCATCGTCATTACTAACCAGGATTTTCATTTGGTGCGCAAACTTGGCAAAATTGCAGAATCCTCTCAATCAGGACAATATACTGGAAAACCGGAGTAAAGGCATCCCGTGAACGATGACAAAAAGAATCAGGATCTTGAGCTTTTTCACAAAGAGATGAAAGGCGTCAAGCAGCTGGAACAGGAGCGCATCGATCCGTTCAGGAAGAAGTTGCGCCCTGAGCCCCTGCCCAAACAACCGGAAGAGGAGGAAGACACCCTTGCCGACCTCAATATCGAAACGCCTGATTTTCTCGATTTTCAGCACCCCGGTGTGCAAAACCGGCTCTACCAGGACCTGAAACGCGGCCTGTTGCCGCCTGAAGCAACACTCGATCTACACGGCATGCGCGTGGTCGAGGCGCGCAAGGCACTGCTTAAATTTTTAGCCCAGGCTGCCCACAGGCACTATCGCACTATTCGTATCATTCATGGCAAGGGACGTGGCTCAACAACACAGCCGGTTCTGAAGCAGAAGGTCAACCAGTGGTTGCAGCAGCGCGAGGATGTACTGGCCTTTACCACGGCGCCAAGATGGGATGGCGGTACAGGTGCCGCTTACGTCCTGTTATCCAAGAAGCATTGGGATTAGCCTGCAATACCCAGCCAATCTGTCCAGACGTCAAACAGCCGGGCATCGACTGCACCAACCGCAGAACGTTTAACCAGGCGATTGACGAACAACTCCCCGCCTTCAAGAGTCGTTACAGGACAACCGGCCTCACCGCAGACCAGGCTGCCGGCACCATAATCCCACAGACTCGAAGCGCCATGCAGATAGAGATGCACACGACCGGCAGCAAGCCAGCACAGGTCCAGTGCAACTGAACCGAAACTGCGCTGCGATGCATAGGGTATCTCGGTAACAAGGCGTGTTGCCAGCTGTGGTGGAAGCCGTTTGAAATCGATCAGTGCGCTTGTCTGTTTCAGGGAGAGGCCGCTATCACGTGCCAGCAACTGTTTGCCGTTGAGAAATGCACCCTTGCCGCTGACCGCTGTAAAAAGCTCATCCCTGACCGGATCATAAACAATGCCATGCGTGATACGCCCAGCCTGGATCAACGACAGCGAGATGCAAAAATAGGGCACGCCCGACACAAAATTGGTGGTGCCATCAAGCGGATCAAGGCAGAAGATCGGTTCTCCGGATTGCAGCAGACTCGCCTGCTCTTGTGCAGACATCTCCTCACCCAGAAAGCCGATGTCCGGATATTCCTGTTCGAGGCGACCGGCAACAAGACGCTGCGATTCAAGATCAGCCTCGGTGACAAGTGAACCGTCAGCTTTGACACCCGGTTCAATCTGCGCAAAGCGCGGCAACAGCTCCTGCTGCGCTACTGACTTCAGTAGCGCAGCAATAGAATCAACGTCGATCATTTTTTCAGTTGTGAGACATCACGCACAGCACCGCGAGCTGCCGATGTGGTCATTGCAGCGTACGCCTGCAGTGCCTTGCTGATAGCGCGTTCGCGCTTTTCGACAGGCTGCCAACCATTCTCTTTTGCATCCATGGCGGCACGGCGCTGTGCCAGCTCTTCATCTGAAAGCGCGACGTTAATCGAACGATTGGGGATATCGATCTCGATGATATCGCCCTCTTCAACCAGTCCAATATTGCCACCCTCGGCGGCTTCCGGAGAACAGTGCCCGATCGACAGGCCTGATGTGCCACCTGAAAAACGGCCATCGGTAATCAGTGCGCACTCTTTGCCTAGCCCTTTCGACTTCAGGTAACTGGTGGGATAGAGCATCTCCTGCATACCCGGACCACCCTTGGGGCCCTCGTAACGAATCAGTACCACGTCACCCGGATTAATCTTGTCATCGAGAATTGCAGCAACGGCCGCATCCTGACTTTCGCAAATACGTGCGGGACCGGAAAATTTCCAGATCGATTCGTCAACACCGGCAGTCTTGACGATACAGCCCGCCTCGGCGAGATTACCGTAAAGTACGGCGAGCCCGCCCTCAAGGCTGTAAGCATGCTCGAGATCACGGATACAGCCGTTTTCACGGTCTAGATCAAGATCGGGCCAGTGTGCATCCTGACTGAAGGCAACCTGTGTCGGTATGCCGCCGGGTGCTGCAAGAAAACGCTCATGGACATCGCGTTCCTGTGTACGAATGACGTCCCATGCATCCAGGCCAGCCCCCATGGTCGGACTGTGTACAGTCGGCACGTCACGGTGGATCAGGCCAGCACGGTCGAGTTCACCGAGGATGCCGATAACACCACCGGCACGATGAACATCTTCCATGTGGTATTCCTGCGTGGCAGGTGCAACCTTGCACAGGTTTGGAATTTTGCGGCTCAGGCGGTCGATATCATTCATAGTAAAATCAACACCCGCCTCGTGTGCAGCAGCCAGCAGATGCAGAACCGTGTTGGTTGAACCGCCCATGGCGATATCCAGGCTCATCGCGTTTTCGAACGCATCGAAGGTGGCTATATTGCGTGGCAGTGCACTCTCGTCGTCCTGTTCGTAATAGCGTTTTGCAAGATCGACAACCAGGCGTCCGGCTTCGAGGAAAAGATTTTCACGCTCGGCATGAGTCGCAAGCAGAGAACCGTTACCGGGAAGCGAAAGGCCCAGGGCCTCGGTCAGGCAATTCATCGAGTTGGCGGTAAACATACCCGAACAGGAACCACAGGTCGGACAGGCCGAGCGTTCGATAGAAGCAACGTCCTCATCACTTTCGTTCGGATCAGCTGCAGAAACCATCGCATCGACGAGATCGAGCTTGATCGTTTTTCCGCCTTTTGAGGCAAGCTGTACTTTACCTGCCTCCATCGGGCCACCAGAGACAAACACAACAGGGATATTCAATCGCAGTGCCGCCATCAGCATACCGGGGGTGATCTTGTCGCAGTTGGATATGCACACAAGCGCATCGGCACAGTGGGCGTTAACCATGTACTCGACCGAGTCGGCAATCAGGTCACGTGAAGGCAGTGAGTAGAGCATGCCGTCATGCCCCATGGCGATACCGTCATCCACAGCAATGGTGTTGAACTCCTTTGCGACACCTCCCGCTTTTTCAATCTCCCTTGCGACCAGTTGTCCCATATCCTTGAGATGTACATGCCCCGGTACAAATTGGGTGAATGAGTTGGAGACCGCGATAATTGGCTTGTCGAAATCTTCATCCTGCATACCGGTCGCACGCCACAGGGAGCGGGCACCGGCCATGTTGCGGCCATGGGTTGTTGTTCTGGAACGGTATTTGGGCATCTCGATTCTCTGTTGTGACACTAATCCGCCTATTATCCGCAAAAAAGCGACAACAGACAGCCCCGGAAAGGATAAAATTACCATCTTTTTTCCGGTTAAACCGCTGCAAATGGCAAATTTACGAGCAGAATTCTGGCAATTACCTCTCGAAGAGCTCAATCGAGACGAGTGGGAGGCCCTGTGTGACGGGTGTGCCAAGTGCTGCCTGCACCGCCTTGAAGATGCAGATACGCGTGAAATCTATTTCACTAATGTGCACTGTCGCCTGCTCGATGTTCCAAGCGGTCAGTGCACCGACTACTGGAATCGTTCCGTCAAGGTTCCTGATTGTGTCACCTTGACGATAGAAAACCTTGACGACCCTTACTGGCTGCCACCAACCTGTGCCTATCGTTTGTTGGCAGAAGGCAAGCAGTTGCCGGAATGGCACCCGTTAATCAGTGGTGATGCGAAGAGTGTTTTTCAATCGGGCAACAGCATCAGCGGTCGCACAATCTGTGAAGACGATGCCGATGAACTCTCCCACCACATCATCACTTGGATGAAATGAGCAATACACCCAAACCAGATCAATTGTCGACCCTGACCGAGCTGCTCGAGGCGACCGGCAGCAAGCTGCGTCTCTACGATATGGGACGGCGCATACAGAGAGTCAGCCGCCAGCAGTTTATCAAGTTTGAACGCTACGAGATTGCATGGCCTGCCCCGCTGGCGCGTCATGCATGGCTTGCATTGCTGCAGACCGGGAGTGAAAACAACGAACCAGTCATCTGGTTTCTGAAACTGCCGCTCGATGAACAGGGCAAACTTGTACAAGCCGCAAGGGACTACTTTGTGCAGCGTCTCGCAGAAGTGTGGGCGCTCAACAAAACGCAGGACAGCAATGTACCGGATGCACTGAAAGACAATCCTTTTGTTTTCAAGCCACGCGAGGAACGTATGGCCGTCTTTCATGCAAAAATCTCTGCCGACCTGAAGCAACCCGCTTCAAATTTCTACGCACATGCCAAAGAGTATTTCAGCGGCGAAGCCGGCTGGGAGCAGTGACAGTTCGTCGGTTACCAGGGCATTGCCGATGTCGCTGCCCGCTTCGCTGAAAACAACAACACCAGCCTGATCGTAACAGCTATTCCGCAGCTACCGACAGAGCCGCTTACAGCACTATGTCACTGTCTTGAAAATGAAGAGATCCCTCTTCCCATTGCCAAGGCGTTGCTGCAGCGTTTGCAGCAAACACTGGAGAGCGGGCAGCCCGACACTGTTCTTGTCACTGCGCTAATCAGGGGAATCTCCGGAACCATCAGTAAAACCGTGCTTGCCAGCATGTTCGAACAGGTCATGCAGCAGGCAGCAGGCAGCAGCACAGCATATCGATGTGCTGACAGCAATCGCAGGTCGCGCCTGGAATCTACTGGCTAATGAAGAATTGGCTGCAACCTATCTTTCACGGCTTGCACACAACAGTGCCGGGCAGGAAGTATTCAATGCTGTCATGAGAGACTTGCTCGCCATTCCCACGCTGAGAACACACCTGTTGTCAGCTGCTGAAAATGCAAATATTGAGCAACAGATGCAGGCTTTTCAGAAGTCGCTTCGCGAAGAACGCAAACCGGATACCAGCGCAACATAATCACGCTCGTCCGGCTGTATATAGCCGTGGCGAATCAGGAAGTCGATAATCACCAGGTTACAGTTTGGCTTGAATTCATCCGTATCGCGTACCATCGCAGCAACCTCATCGATAGGTAGCAGCAGAAATTCATCGACCTCGCCGTCTGTACAGACGGGCTTGAAATCCTCCGCCAATTCGAGGTCGTAACAGTAGAGCAGCTCCTGCTTGATGCCGCGCGGGGAAATCAGGTCGTAGCTGACAACACCGACCGGCAGTGAGTGAGATGCAATCTCACCCGGAATTCCCGCCTCCTCGTAACACTCCTTGTTGAGATTCTCTTCGAGTGAAATCCCGTACGGCAGTCCACCGGCAACCAGCTGATCAAGCTTGCCGGGGAGTATCGGTTTGTCCTTGGCGCGACGGCCGATCCACATGTGTATTCCGTCTGCCTTGCGAACAAAGCCGTTGAGATGCTGCCCATAAGTCTTCAGGCCAAAAATCCCTGCCGCAGGACGATCAATCACACACAGGGATTCCTCGCGTGTCGATGCGGTCACCGGGTAGGGCTCATTCATGACGAGATTGACTTTACCCTCAGCGTGCAAACGCAACACCAGTTCATGCAATGCGTCGCTGCGCTTATCGAATGTATCCAGGTCTGGATGCAGGTGGAAAGCGTGGTCATCGTGTGATTCGAAGATCGGCTCATCCAGCAGGCGCGACACCATGTCGGGTCGAATCCAGCCAACAGCGTCACCGCTGATCAGGAAGCGTGG
>NZ_MPRK01000092.1 GCF_002021095.1 Solemya elarraichensis gill symbiont
AATAAAGGCTGTCGAAGATCGAGTGTAAAAGGGCGACTTGGATGTCCCGTTTTACATCACGAGATCAAAGACACGCTTGGTTTCAGGTCATGGGTCCGTTCATCAACCTCAACCTGCAGTTCTCCACCGAGCTTTTTGAGCCTGGTGTTGATATGGGAAATATAGAATACAAGCAGGAGTGCGGCGACTATAGCACCTAGAATCAGGATGGCAGTCGGTTTGTTGTGGGCGACAAACTGGCCCAGGCTGACCGGTCTTTTTGCATAAGGAGGTAATTCCAACTCACGAAACAGTTCATGAACTTTCGAATAGCTCAGAGGTATCGTCCACCCGTTGCTTTCTGCGCTTAGAGCAGCATCGCTGTCTTCAGGCATGCAGATGAGTGCAATCGCTACCTGTTCAGCAAGTTGAAGGTCTGTATCCCTGAGTTTCGCAAAAGGCCACCCGGGATAGGAGCGGGTGCTATGCATATGATGGAGTCCATGATGTTGGCCATCACCTTCCTGGTTGATTGCCTTGATCCTGGATAGATCAATTTTCCCTTCGCTGGCCATGCGTTCGAGTATGCCTGATTTCACAGTTCCAGCATCGGCTTCACCGTTTAATACCCGATAGACAACGGCATCGTGAGTTCCGGCAAAATTCAATGCTGACAAATCCGTATAAGGATCGACCGAATGATCATGCATCTCACGCCATGCCATCTGGAAGCCGCCAAATGAATTTTGTGTGACCGCCATGAGGCTGCTGCCTTTGAGATCCTCGTAACTGTTGATTTTGCTGTTGTCCGCAAGCATGAAGACAACACTATCGACGGTTGAAACTATTTCACCTTCAATGCGCTTTTTGAGAGTGGCGATGCGGGAAACGTCGTAGTCGTGCTCGAGGCGGATATAGAGCCCCGGATGGGTGAGGATGAAGTCGACCGAGTTTGTTGCAACTGCATTCTCCGCATCATCAAAATTAAGCGGCTTGATAGTGAAGTTGTAGTGGGCAAATCTCTCGTTGAGATAGTCTGCAGTGGCCGACCACTTTTCAAGTGCCTTTTCAGGGCCGCGTTCGTCCAATATGCCGAGCTTTACCTGTTCAAGGGCAAAAGCAGTAGTTGTATTGAGAGTCAGCAATACGAGCAGAAGCCTCGCCAAGCAGCGGCGAAGCAATATTTTTTGTAGCCAGCGGAGATTACTGATATGAGTCACTATTATCTGTTTTCACATACAGTAAAGCCAATCGCTCTATTATAGTATAAGAATTGGTCTTTTTCTGATTTATACGGGTCTCTTTCAGTAAGCCTGTGTCAGTTAGAAGAATATAGGAGAGCTGATATTTGAGTTAATATGGAATCTCGGTTAGCACATGGTTGCAGCAATAATGGACACGACTCCACAGAGCCCGTTTTTTCATACGATATCAGCTGAGGAAGTTGCATCATCCCTCGAGGTTGATCTGCGTGACGGCCTGTCTGACCGGCAGGTAGCCGAACGCACGGCGACCTACGGTGCCAATGAGTTGCGTGAGAAGCGTCGCACCACGCTTGCAGAAAAGTTCATAGCTCAGTTCAAGGATGCGATGATCCTGATCCTGCTGGCCGCCGCCGTGATTGCCGGTGCCATCGGTGAAATCAGTGATACTGTCGTCATTCTCACGATCGTCATACTCAATGCCACCATCGGCCTGGTTCAGGAGTATCGCGCCGAAAGGGCAGTGGATGCACTAAAACGCATGACCGAACCGGAAGCACGTACACGCCGGGGAGGTCACCTGCAGACAATCCCCTCAGTTCAACTTGTTCCGGGAGACGTGGTTTCTATCGAGGCAGGCAATGTCGTGACTGCCGACCTGCGCCTTTTCGAGGTGGCTGATTGCGAAATTGACGAGGCAGCGTTGACCGGAGAATCCTTCACGGTCACTAAGCAGGAAGAGCCCCTGGATGATGAAGAGTTGCCCATCGGTGACCAACTCAACATGGCGTTCAAGGGCACCAATGTGACACGTGGACGCGCACTGGGAGTGGTGGTCGCGACAGGTTACCAGACAGAGCTTGGCAAGATTGCAGATCTGCTGCAAACGTCGGGTACAGTGCTGACTCCGCTGCAGCATCGCCTCGAGCGATTTGGCGCTAAACTTGCCGTTGCTATCCTGATTATCGCAGCAGTGGTTTTTTTCGCCGGACTTCTACGTGGTGAGGAAGTAATGCTGATGCTGCTCACGGCAATCAGTCTTGCAGTTGCAGCGATACCCGAAGCATTGCCTGCAGTGGTGACCATTTCGCTGGCAATGGGTGCCCAGAAGATGGGCAAGCACAATGCCCTGATGCGCCGCCTGCCAACGGTTGAGTCACTCGGTTCCGTTACCTATATCTGTTCTGACAAGACTGGCACGCTCACCAGCAACCGTATGCGTGTTGAGCGTATCGATGCTGACGGTACGAGTGTTAACAGTCTTAGCGAGATCGATATCGTCAGTGAACCGTGGCAGTGGCTCGGCAGGTTGCTCGCACTGAGCACAGATGTGAGCCTTGATGAACACGACGAACCGCTTGGAGACCCAACCGAAGTAGCTCTCTATCTTGGCGCACTCGATGGCGGCATCAGGAAGCATGATATCGAGGCGGGCTTTCCACGTATTGCAGAACTGGCATTTGATGCCAGTCGCCGCGCGATGACAACCCTGCACAGTATCGATGATGAAGTGGCAGCCTTCACCAAGGGCGCGCCCGAGGCAGTCATTCCATGCTGCGCGAAACAACTTCTCTCTTCGGGTGATGAGGCAATTGACCGGCAGGCGCTTCTGCAGCAGGCCGAGGAGATGGCGACCGAGGGATACAGGGTGCTGGCACTGGCAATGCGCAGGTTTCCTCATCTGCCGGATTGTATTACGCATGACTGTATCGAGACTGAGCTGGTTCTGCTGGGTCTTGTCGGTCTTATCGATCCACCGCGTCCGGAAGTTCCTGAAGCCATCACCGCGTGTAAAACAGCAGGTATCAAGCCGGTCATGATCACCGGTGATCATCCGGCAACTGCCAGTGCGATTGCACGGCGCCTCGATATCGCCAGCGATATCGAAGTGATGACAGGGACAGATATCGCTGCACTGTCAGAGGAGGAGTTTGCTGACAGGGTCAAGGAGATTTCTGTCTATGCGCGGGTATCGCCGGAGCAGAAGATAGCCATCGTCAAGGCGTTGCAGAAACATGGCGAGTTTGTTGCCATGACTGGTGATGGCGTCAATGCTGCGCCAGCATTGAAACGCGCAACTATCGGTATCGGCATGGGCAAAAAGGGTACGGATGTTGCTCGTGAAGCGAGTGATATGGTGCTGCTGGACGACAATTTCGCCACCATTGTCCATGCTGTGAGCGAAGGCCGTCGTATCTTCGATAATATTCGCAAGTTCATCAAATACACCATGACCAGTAACGCTGGTGAGGTCTGGGTATTGTTCCTGGCGCCATTCATCGGTCTGCCATTGCCGCTTCTGCCGGTGCAGATACTCTGGATCAACCTGGTGACGGATGGTCTGCCCGGGCTCGCACTGTCAGCCGAGCACAAGGAGAGGGGCATTATGAGCAGACCGCCTCGCAGGCCGGAGGAGACTATCTTTTCTCATGGCATGTGGCAGCATGTCGTGTGGGTCGGTTTACTCATTGCAGCCTTGTCACTGGGCGCCCAGGCATGGGCCTTTCACGGCGGTTCCGACAACTGGCAGACGATCGTCTTTACCGTGCTGACTTTTTCACAGCTTATGCATGTGCTGGCGATTCGTTCGGAGCATGAGTCACTGTTTCGTATCGGGCTCTTTTCGAATCCTGCACTGATCGGTGCAATCTTGCTGACAGTCTCGCTGCAGATGATGATTGTCTATGTGCCTTTCTTTAACGGGATATTTCATACCAGCCCGCTGTCAGCGCATGATTTGCTTCTGTGTATGTTGTTACCGCTGGTGGTATTCGTGGCTGTCGAGATGGAAAAGTTTGCCGTGCGCCAGGGATGGATTTACAGCTGACCCATGGTTTTTCTGTAGAGCTTACGCGGCCTTCGGGCCATTCCAGGTATAGATCTCGGTTGTTGCCGTATCACAGGCATTGCAACTGCTGCCACAGGCGCTGGTGAGCATCTCTTTTCTGATCTTTCCTTTTTTGATCCAGATCTCCAGCATGGGGCGCACAGACTCGGGATCACTGTCAAAATGGAGGACGATATCTGCAAGCGTGACGCGGCCACGCTCTTTTACATATTCACGCACCTCGGAGAGAATCATCCGCTGCTACCATCCGCAACTGCTGTGCTTGCAGGCACTTTTCTTCCCCAGTAACGCAGTCCGATTATCAGCAGCGCAAACAGGGTCCACAGCAGTGAGAGTGTAACAATGGCCTGCTGAGGATGATCTGCATAGGTTGCCAGTTGATAGTAACTGCTGGCGGTCAGGTATGCGACAGAGGTAGTCCAGAATGCGACAAACGCAGCCCACTTACGCCCGGCTTCACGTTTGATAGCACCGATAGTTGCAACACAGGGGAAGTAGAGCAGAATGAACAACAGGTAGGCGAATGCACCAGCCTGCCCGTCAAATCGCTGATTCATTGCGCCAAATACACTCTCCCTGACTCCCTGCTTGGCAGCTGCCTCGCCGTGGCTTTCGAGATTACCAATATCGAGCCCCAGCGGGTCGGCTACCGAAGCAGCAAGGCCGGCAAGGTTATCCGGAACAGTTGCAGCTGCGTCGCTGATTGATTGCCAGAAATGAAATTCGAATTCAGGTTTTCCCTGCTGGCCAATTTGCGTGTAGAGCGTATCGAGTGTGCCGACGACGACTTCCTTGGCGAGCACGCCTGAGAGGATGCCGACAATGGCCGGCCAGTTGTCATCCTGAATGCCCATTGGCGCAAACAGGGGTGTGATCTGCTTGCTGGCCTCGCTGAGCACAGACTGTTCGCTGTTCTCATTACCGAAGCTGCCGTCAGTGCCGATCGAGTTGAGCAGGTTCAGTGCCAGCACCATGATGATGATGACTTGGCCTGCTTCCCTGATAAACAGGCTCACACGGTCCCATGCGCGCAGCAGAACACCTTTCATCGACGGCATGTGATAGGAGGGCAGCTCCATCATGAAACCGCTGCTTTCACCTGGCAGCAGGGTCTTCTTCATCAACAAACCTGTAAGAATCGCAACCGTGATGCCGGCAATATAGAGCAGGAAGACGATGTCCTGACCTGAATGCGGAAAGAATGCAGCAGCAAAGAGTGCGTAGACCGGCAGTCGCGCGCCACATGACATGAAAGGATTCATGAGAATGGTCAGCTTGCGTTCGCGCTCGTGTTCGAGTGTACGGGTTGCCATGATTGCCGGCACGTTGCATCCAAAACCCACGATCAGGGGTACAAACGCCTTGCCGGGCAATCCGATTGCACGCATCGCGCGATCCATGACAAAAGCGGCACGTGACATGTAACCGGAATCTTCAAGCAGTGACAGAAACAGGTAGAGCGAGGCGATGATCGGAATAAATGTCGAGACGATCTGGATGCCGCCGCCGATACCGTCAGCCAGCGCCACGCGTAGCCAGGCAGGGCTGCCGAGTGCTGTCAGCAGTTCGCCAAGCCCGTCAACAAAGATTGCGCCTGCAATACCGTCAAAAAAGTCGATAAATGCGCCGCCAAAGTTGATCGTAAAGAGAAACATCAGGTACATGATGACCAGGAACAGGGGAATACCGCTCCACTTGCCGAGTACGAACTGGTCGATGCGATCGCTCATGGTGCGTGTGATGCGAGAGCGATGCGAGAGGACGCTGCGAGCGAGGGTATGCGCATGTCCAAAGCGACTGTCAGCGATCAGGACATCTGCATCCTCGTTGTTACGCATTTGAATCTGCTGTTGCAGCCGGACGGCCTCCTGTTGGGCTGCTTCACTAACACTTGCAGTCGCATGGGCGTCATCCTCAAGCAGCTTGATTGCCAGCCAGCGCCTGCTGGCAGCGTGTTCATGTTCGATCATCCCGGAGAGTTCGCTGGCAGCGGTCTCAATGGTGTCATCAAAGGCAAGTGAGTAACCGCCGGTTAACCTGTTATCGATGACATCCAGCATGCGTGCCTTGAGTTCGCTGATGCCTTCACCACTGGTTGCGACGATCGGAACGACCGGGCAGCCAAGTTCACGGCTGAGCCGTGCAATGTCGATATCGATACCACGTTTGCGTGCAATATCCATCATGTTGAGAGAGACGAGCAGCGGAACACCCATCTCCAGCAACTGCACGCTCAGGTAGAGGTTGCGTTCGAGGTTGGAGGCATCAATGACATTTACGATGAGGTCGGCATCTTGTGACAAGAGGTAGTCACGCGTTACCTGCTCATCCAGTGAGTTGGCATCGAGTGAGTAGATGCCGGGCAGGTCAATCGCGGTAACCTGGCGGTCATCTATCTGGAAGTGCCCCTCTTTGCGGTCGACGGTAACGCCAGGCCAGTTACCTGTTTTCTGGCGAATTCCGGTCAAGGTGTTGAACAGGGCTGACTTGCCGCAGTTGGGATTGCCTGCGATGGCGATGCGCAGATTGCCTTTAATGCTTTCTGACGCCTTGCCGGTGTCGTGGCAGGCCATTAGTCGATGAGCTC
>NZ_MPRK01000093.1 GCF_002021095.1 Solemya elarraichensis gill symbiont
TTTTCCTTTGGCGCTGGCGCACGTCAGAAAAACAGTCTCGCCTAGTGGCTACCGGGGACTACGCGCCTTCGATTCTCTCTCCTTGGCGCGCAGCGATTGTTTTTTGTGGCCTCGGTGAACCGACCCAGCGTCTTGATGTGCTGCTGGAAATCGCTGCGTACGTCAAACAATACGATATTCCGGTCCTGATCAATACGGATGGCCTTGCCAACCTCCTCTACCATTATGATGTGACGCCGGAGATGGCTGCAGTTGTAGAGAAGCTGTCGATCTCGATGAATGCCCAAAATGAAGAGATATACATCCGGCACACCAGGCCGAAACTGGATGGTGCATTTGATGCCATGCTCGATTTCACTGCTTGCGCAAAGAGAGCCGGGATGCAAGTTTCATTGACTGCAATCGCTGGACTGGAGGGCGTCGATATTGACGCATGCAGGCAAATTGCCGAAAGGATTGGTGTCGATTTCCGTCGCAGGGTACTGGATGAGGTGGGTTAAGCAGCAAAACCACCTAGCAAATTGCGGAATAAATCTGCACCGCCTGCTCAAATCCTTTTGGTGTCACCCCTCCTTGTGACTCAAATGCTACCGGGCCATCGCCGTAAAGCTCCCTGACATTTTCCGCAATCAGTACTTGGCCCGGTTCTGCATGAGAGCAGAGTCGGGCAGCCAACTGAACTGATGTACCAAACAGGTCGCCGTGCTCCTCTATCGGTTCACCGGCACTCAGGCCAATACGCAAGAAGAGCCCATCCTCGGGATTCTCTTCATTGTGCGAATCGAACGCCTTTTGAATGGACACGGCACATTCAACAGATTTGGGAACAGAACTGAAAGATGCCATGATTCCGTCACCGGTATGTTTCACTTCATGGCCATCGTGTTCTCTCAGTTCATTACGAGTCAGTGCATTATGCACATGCAAAAGATGGAGCGCCCTGGTATCGCCATGCAAAGTCGTCATCAAAGTTGAATCTTTCAGGTCGGTAAACATGATGACCCGAAACGCACTGTCTATCTCGGGCTCGGATGATGTGTTTATCGGCACCGGATCTTCCACCCTGCCCAGGAAAGCCTGGACAACTCCCGGGTCGACCTCAATTATTTCATGCGGGACTGAGCCATGCGCTTCATCATGCGCTGATTGAATCGCCGCCTTATTTGGCGCATCTACCAGGCAGAAGGCTGAACAGCGCGCCTCATCAAACCAGTAGGTGAGAAACTTGACGTGATGCTTGTCCTGGATCTGCAGATCCTTCTCATGCGCATCCGCGATGGCACTTCTTTTGGCATCTTCAATAAAGTGCCTGTCCATATATATTGGCATGCAAGGTCTCCGCATTATTTGATCGAGTCCCTATCAAGGATAGGAGATATTTAACATTTCTGTGCCAGAAAAGAGCAAAACCCTGTAGTTACTCCAATATTAGTAAATAAGGATATGGGATTGGCATAGAGACAATAAGCGCTTTACCACGCATTTTTCAAAGTAGCATGGTTCTTCAAGTGTGCTACTTTATGTGTAAACCTAATTCATAATGAATGGTCTAATAATTACCAAGAGATAGGAGAGATAAAAAAATGAAAAAAATTGCATATCTTATTATCGGTCTGATTTTATTCCTCCCGACAACCAATGCTTTCGCAGACAAATATCAAGACACGATCGGTGTGTTTAAAAATGCCGTTGAAAGCAGTAAATACTTCAACAAAAGTTATGGCTACGCAGTCTTCCCAACGATTGGCAAGGGAGGAATTGGCATAGGTGGCGCTTATGGCAAGGGTCGCGTCTATAAGCAAGGGGCTTATGTTGGTAATACTGATGTCACTCAACTCACAATCGGTTTTCAATTGGGTGGACAGGCATACAGCCAGATGATTTTCTTCCAGGATCAACGTGCCTTCAATGAGTTCACCAGTGGTAACTTTGAATTCGGTGCCCAGGCTACAGCTGTCGCGATCACGGCAGGCGCTTCTGCTGCGGCAACAACCACAGGAACATCTACAGGACTCAGCGGCGGACAACACGACGCCACAACGACTGGCCATTACCACAAGGGCATGGCAACTTTTACAGTTGCGAAAGGTGGCCTGATGTATGAAGCCAGTATCGGCGGACAGAAATTTACCTATTCGCCAAAGTAAAATAGCGTAGCGATAGCTCCGTAAGATCAAGCCGGTCATAACTCAAAAGAAGATGGCCGGCTTGAGTATCCCGGATTGTTTTATATGACTTGAAAGATGCTACACGCCGACAAAAATTATGCCTTGATGTCACATTTTAACGGTGAGTGACGCGCAAAGGTGATAGCGGGCACCTTAAAGGGATTTCAGCTTATACCAACTATCGACAAACATGTCAGCAATGACCTGGAGCGGTGATCTCGGTTCAATTTTCATCGATAGCCTCTGCACCACATCATGTGGAAGGTGATCGATAACACTTCGGATCAGTCTTTCCTTATCTTCGTGATCCGGGGTGAATGTCGAGGCTGCACCCGAGTCATCAGTATCCTCATAGCGGGCAATTCGGTATCCGGTTGAGTCAACCAGAATGCGGCAGTAGAAATTGTCGCCGTCGGATATATGAATATCGCCGTTAGGCGCCAATTTCGGCTCCAGTTCGGCCAAGTCCTTCATCAACTCCTCGGTGAGGCGCCTGGCATGCGCTGCGCGTCGGGCGCTTTCAGCTTTATGCCTGACAGTCTCGACCTCGGCTTGCTCTTTCCGAATTGTGTCAATTAACAGACTCATTTGCTGCTTCTCCTGCTAATACATATACAGCTTTCGTCACATCGACAGTAGATGACTATCTCTGTGGCAACTGTTGCAGGTCTCTACTTATATTTTAAACCAAATATGGGTTATCTGAGGAACAGTGCCTTTATACCTTTAATCTGAGACAATAATCATGTGAATCAGGCTGCAGAGAAGCCGCTTTAGATCGCAATAGATTTTTTTGCTATGTATTGAATATTATTATGACATCAAACGAAATATTTCCACTGGTTACCATTGCTCTCCCGGCCTTTCGCCAAGAAGCTTACATAGCACAGGCGATAGACAGCCTGTTAAACCAGACCTACCCTAATCTGAAATTTTGATTTCAGATGATGCATCCCCTGACGGAACTTTCGACAAAATCAAGGAAAGACTGCAGGACTATAATGGCAGTCACAAGGTCATTGTGAACCGTAATCCCAATAACCTTGGCATAAGTCATTACAACAAGTTAATGGCTTTGTCATCCGGGGAGCTGATTGTCATTGCTCATGGTGACGATATTAGTATGCCGGACAGAGTTTCCACTATCGTCAGTGCCTGGCAAGAAAGTGGGGCAAGTCTGATCGCGAGTAATGCAATTCACTTTGTAGACCCTACCGTGACGAACCTGAAACAGGCGCCTGAACCTTGGCGAATGTTTGATTCTGAAATTCTGCCCGACAACAGCCTGCTCTCTCAGGCCATGAATGGTCGAGGCAAGAATATCACCGGGGCTACCCTCGCCTGGACCCGTGATGTATTCGATATTTTTGGTGATTTTGATCCCAATCGATCGGCGGTAACAACCGATTGGATACTGCCTTTCAGGGCAGCATTACTTAATGGTGTTCACTATATTGATAGTCCGCTACTTAATGTCAGACAACATTCTGATCAGAAATTTAGAGTCTGGATTGCATTCTCTGATAATGAGGGGGCACAAGCCGAAAGTTTCTTTGGCAATCGTTTGATGCAGCGTCATTACATGCTGGAAACCCTCGGCCTGGCGGCAAAAAAGAGACTCATAAGAAAAGACGTTTACGAAAAAGCAAACTCGTTATTAATTCAGGCAATTCTTCTAAACACTGGCAGGTGGAGCAATATCAGAAATGGTTTACTGAACCAGAAAATGCGACCCGTATGGACGCCAATCGAATCAGATCAATAGCTGAAGGCCAGGCAATGCCAGTCAAACTGGTTTAGTAGAAAATGATTACTTATAACTATTATATGTTTCCAATCAAGGCAGGTAATTAAGTACGTGCATATTCTCCTGCCACTCATTTCAAGCCAAGCAGGAGAGATGCTATACAGCGAAGTTGAATGGAACAACAGTTTGAGAGATTTAGTAGTTTCTTGAGTTCGCTTACCCGGGTCCAGTAATAGCTCGATGAATCAATCCCATCAAATTCTTGAGTGCCGTCGATCAAAATTATCTCGTAACTGTTGATATCTCTATAAAACCGGCCACCCTCCTCCGATTCAGTGGTACTGAGAATTAATTGACCAGCCTCTGAATCAAGGTAATCATCAAAGCGTTCTTCATGTTCATCAGCATTTTCTCCGGGGTAACGTAGAAAGCTAGGGAATACTGCGGAACCCGTTGCCAGCCCTGCTTCGTTGTGTACATCTAACAGCAATTCCAGTAAACCATCACGAATCCGGCAAACCAGGACAAAACGTCCTTGAGAATGGCTGTTAATCAATGGCTGCTGCCACTGTTCGACCTCCCTTCCCGGTGCTTCTACATGAAACATTTCAACAGAGAACCCCTGGTCCGAATTAACATCACTCCATTTCTCGTCAGAAAACTGCCAATTCTCCAGTTGCTCAAGATTACACAAGCAAACAGGTAGAGAGAAAGATGCTATTTTCGAGGTTATTTCACCCATCACTGACCCGCGTACAGGAGTGTCCAGACTGGCACGAAGAAATGAAAGTAATGTGCTGGAACCCACATCATACGTGTTCAATACATCTCCCCAAGGCATGACTGAAATCATTGAGCGCAGGTCCGTATCCAGCAGCAGGCTCTCAGTAACAGCTTCCGGAATCACCGATGTAGGCAGCCAATAATAATTTTCATGGGGAATGACTTCCCTGTTTGCACGAATATAGCTAAGACGCTTCGTTTTATGAATATAGCGCTCACCAAGGTCGAGTTGTGTCGACTCGGATATGGATTGACCACCAGGCTGGTAAGAGAAGAAATCCTTTAGGTATGGTGTCGATCGACCGCCATGTAATCGTTGGTAATTGGCTGGGGTAGACTGAACTGTCGGACCAAACTGTGCCATTCCCTCATTGCCTGGTTCCGTACGGGCCTGGATCAGGAAGCTGGCTTCACCGTCAACACTGGATTCAAGTAATCCATTAAACGCGGACTGAGGCTGGTACAGGTAAATACGGTTAACGGGCCTTTCATTCACACTACCAACGCCGACGAAATCAAAATAGCCATGGGATTTATGTTTGAAGGCTCCCTCGTTAAAATCCCATGCCTCGCATTCACTAAACAGTATATTTCGGATAGAAAAACCACCCTTCCGCATTTCCAGTACAGTCTTCATATCCGAAATAGAAGATAACTTTTGTTGCATAACACTCTCATTACTCAGTCAGATCAGTGAATGATTCACGATCTATGGCTATCTTCTATGACTCAACATGCCAAGTCGAAGACGTTTCTGAACTTATGGTTAATCATATCACTCATCAAATTCACTTCGTATTCGTTGGCAAAATATTAGGTTCCTTAAGATGCACTAACAGATTAAAAATTCATATGAACAAGGCAAGTAGCGCAGCCGATTGCTGATAATATAAAAGGGGCTTTTAGCAGGCCCTTTTTCAATTATGCGTGGTTAACCCATTTGATCCATTATTTAAATTTAATGGAGACGATGTACTCCACACCTATAAACATCCGTATATAAACCCGTATTACCGCCTTTCTCTCATTACCTAAATGAGTCTAATTGTCAGCTATTAGGAATGATAAAGATTACCTATACTATTAATGAATAGAGAGAATTATTGACCAAGGGCAAACGAAACCGCCCAATGGCTGGCCATGCAATGCCTAATCATCCGGACCAGCCCTAAAAGGAACCGGTATGCACGATAATAAAATCTGGATAGAACACTCCGGCGATAGCCCGCTCATGGCAACAGCCATTCATGCCGGACACAAAGTCCGTCGCGAGCTGCTACCGCTGCTTGCCCTGAGCGATTCTGATCGTGCCCACGAAGACGACCCTTATACAGACTACTTGGCCAAAGTGGTGCCTACCTGGCTGGTTCCTGACCATTCGCGCTTTGAAGTAGACCTGAACCGACCTCGCGATGAAGCAGTCTACACGAGTCCGGAAATGGCCTGGGGACTTCACTTGTGGAAAGAGCCGCCGGGTGAGGAGATGATAAACCGCTCCTTGGATGAGTATGACGACTTCTACGCAGAGTTAAGACTCCTGCTGGACAAACTGGTGGCACACTTCGGCCACATCGTCGTGTTTGATCTGCATGCATACAACTACCGGCGTGCAGGCCCGGAGGGACCACCTGCCGACCCTACCGGCAATCCGGAAGTGAACGTGGGAACAGGCACGATGATAGATCGAGAACGTTGCCTGCCGATTATTATGCGTTTTATTTCAGATCTGCATGCTTACGATTTCCTGGGCCGACATCTTGATGTGCGTGAAAACGTCAAGTTCAAGGGCCGACAACTGGCCGGATGGATTCATCAAAACTATCCCGACAGCATCTGTGTGCTCTCGGTTGAGTTCAAGAAGTTCTACATGGACGAATGGACGAATGGAC
>NZ_MPRK01000094.1 GCF_002021095.1 Solemya elarraichensis gill symbiont
GACGCGGACGCAGATTACGATGGCGATGCTGGTGGGCATACTTATTACTACGACTACAACTACTGGTACCAGATACCGGAATATGACTACTATCCACAGACACCACCCCCTGCATATTACTATCCTCCGGTGGAATACTATCCACCAGCATATGGCTACCCGCAGCCCAGGTAAGCGCACATAGGATGTTTGGGAACGATCGCAATGCCATCAGGCAGCAGTTCATCTCGGCCTGGAAGCTCTACAGGATGCCCGGGGCTCAGCTGACACCGCTGCAACAGATGATCGGTGACATCATCGCCATGCATCCGGAGTATCACTCCCTGTTTGAACAGGAGGATGAGAAACTGGTTGAGAGTGAATTTGGTGCCGACGGCGGTCCAAATCCCTTCTTTCACCTCGGCATGCATATCTCCCTGCATGAACAGCTGCAGACTGACAGGCCGGCTGGTATCCGGGATATTTATCAGCGCCTGCAGAAAAAAGCGCCCGACAAACACCATGCTGAGCACCGCATGATGGAGTGCCTCGAAAAAAGCCTTTGGGAAGCGCAGGCAAAGGGTGTTCTGCCTGATGAGATGGCCTATCTCGAATGCCTCAGGAAATTACCCGGAAAATAACAGAAAAGCTGTTCAGCCTGATTCAGCTATATTATGATTGTAACAGGGAGGAACTTGAGATGAAAAGCAAACTAATATTTATCCTGCTGACGCCACTACTGCTGTCAGCCTGTGTCGTCGGAACCTATTACGAGGATGACTCGTATGGCTACGGCACCGTCTATCCGGGCTACACCTACGGTTATAACGACTACTATTTCTACCCCGGAATAGGTGTCTATTTCCATATCTACAGCGGTGACTACTTCTATATCCATAATGGACACTGGATTCGCAGACACTCTCTGCCGCGCCTTTACCACCTGCATCACAAGCATCGCAGACATATTGTCCATCAGGGCGGCAAGCCCTACCATGATTACGACAAACACAAGCGGAAGTACCGTCGCGATGACCATCACAGGGGTGATGCAACCAGCGACCGTCACGAACGTGACAACATCCGCAAGGATCATGAAAGTAGCAGCAGGAAAAACGCGACTCTCACGATGGCGACAGGAGTCGTTCGAGAGATGCAGATAACAGGCGCCCGCGAAGTGCACCGCCGCCTGCGCCAGACAAGACAAGGGAAAACAAGTGGAGCGGTGATCAGCAAGAAGTTACTCGCAGCAAAAAGCGAAGCAAGGGAGAAGATACTGTTGAAGAGCGCTCAGGTCGTTCAGGAAAGCATCACAATGACCAAAAGGGCGATACCAGCACTGACAAGCGGGGAAAGAGAAGCAAGGAGCATACCGAAGAGGAAGAGAGAACCTGGTCAGGTTATCGCTACCGGTCGGATTAATCAGCTGATTGCGCTGACCAGTCCGGCATGTGCTGCAGAGATTCTTTCGTGAATCGCCTGCAGCATGGAGTCGTCGTCGAGACCCGCCTCCTGCAGTTGCTGCACCTGGGTCGCCTGCTCGATATAACTGTCGGGCAGACCCAGCTGCAGAAGGTCGGTCTGGATTCCCTGCCGGTTCAGGTATTCTGAAACAGCCGAGCCGGCACCACCCTGGATGACATTCTCTTCGAGTGTCACCAGCAACTCATGTGAAGCAGCAATCTCACGCACGGCATCCTCATCAACGGGCTTGACGAAGCGCATATTTACAACAGTTGCATCGAGTTTCTCGGCAATACGCTCTGCGCTCGCAACCATGGTACCGAAGGCAAGCAACGCGATATGTGAACCCTTGCGGCGCACTTCCGATTTCCCGATTTCAAGTGTCTCGAGGCCATCCAGCTCAGTGACATCCGGTCCGCCACCACGTGGATAACGCACCATTGCCGGTCCTTCGAACTCATAGGCAGTCTGCAACATCATGCGTGCCTCGCGCGCATCGGCAGGTGCCATAACAACCATATTCGGTATTGCACGCACGTAGCTAAGATCAAAACTGCCCGCATGGGTTGCGCCATCCGCGCCAACTTCTCCGGCACGATCTACGGCAAATGTCACATCCAGATTCTGCAGGGCCACATCATGGATCAACTGATCATAGGCGCGCTGCAGAAATGTCGAATAAATAGCAACAACAGGTTTTACATCTTCACATGCCATACCTGCCGCGAGCGTCAGTGCATGCTGCTCGGCAATGCCGACATCATGATAACGCTCGGGAAAACGTTCGGAAAAAGTCACCAGGCCGGAACCTTCGCACATCGCCGGTGTAATGACATTGAGACGCTGATCCTGCTCGGCTGAGTCACACACCCAGTCGCCGAAAACTGCGGTATAGGATCGCGATCCCGCACCCTTCTCCATTTTCCCCGTGCTGGGATTAAACGGGGTGACACCATGGTAGGTGATCGGCTCGTGCTCGGCCGGTTCGTAGCCCTTGCCCTTCTGTGTCACAAGGTGTAGAAACCGGGGACCGCGCATCTTTTTCATGTTGCGCAGGGTTGAGAGCACCATTGGCAGATCGTGTCCGTCGACAGGCCCCAGGTAGGTAAAACCCAACTCCTCCCACAGGGTTCCAGGCAACATCATGCCTTTCATGTGCTCTTCCCAACGATCAGCAAATTCACCGATATTGAGGCGCTTGAAAACCGAGCGTCCCTTGTCCCTGACCTCGTTATAGAATCGACTCGAGAGTACGCGTGTCAAATACCTGCTGACCGCACCAACCGGTCGCGATATCGACATATCATTATCATTGAGTATCACCGTCAGGTTCAGGTCATCGATCGAACCACCGTGATTCATGGCCTCAAAGGACATTCCGCCTGATAGCGCACCATCACCGATAACAGCAATTACTTCACGCTCGATACCCTGCTGCCGCGCAGCCAGCGCCATGCCGATTGCTGCACTGATAGAAGTCGAGGAGTGCCCGGTGCCGAAAGTATCGAAAGGTGATTCTGTACGGACTGGAAAGCCGGCGATGCCGTCCTTCTGGCGCAGGCTACCCATCTGCTCTCTGCGTCCGGTCAAAATCTTGTGTGGATAGGCCTGGTGGCCAACATCCCAAACCAGGCGGTCATCAGGCGTATTGTAGATTGTGTGCAGGGCGACAGTCAGTTCAACCACACCAAGGCCTGCAGCAAGATGCCCTCCCGTCTCCGAAACACTCTTGATCAGAAAACGGCGTAACTCGTCAGCCACCTGGAGAAGCTGCGCGTCGTCCAGCCTACGCAGGTCGGACGGCGTATCAATTGTCTCCAGTAGTGAGAAATCGCTATATGGCACAGGCAGCAGTTATTTTTTACGGGATAACGCTGTATTCTATCAGCATAATAGTGAGCCGACCGAAGAATAATGGACAACCAGCGCCCCCGACTTTCACCTGCGAAACGCCGTGAGAAACGCCACCAGGCGATGCTACGTTATGAAAAGCAAAAACGCCGTAACGTGATGGCTGCCCCGGGTTGTCATGACATCATCCTGGTACTCGACCATCTCAAGGGTGGTTTCAACGTACCCAAGATTTTCCGCAGTGCAGAGGCATTTGGAGCAGCGGAAATTCACCTGGTTAATGTTCCACCATTTGATCCTGCTCCCGGAAAAGGGGCTTTCAAGAAGGTCCCTGCGCGTTTTTACGAGCAGATGTCTGAAAGCCTGGAATCACTACAGAAAGCCGGTTACAGCCTGTTCGCACTCTGTGCCGATGCAGACACATCCCTGACAAAATCCGAACTGCCGAAAAAGTCCGCCTTTATCCTCGGTCACGAGGAGTTTGGCCACAGCTTCGAGCCCGCTCAACATCCGGATATCCACTTTATTTCAATCCCGCAATTTGGCCAGGTCGAGAGCCTCAATGTCAGCATCGCCGCCTCAATCGTTCTCTACGAATATGTTCGCCAGCACGGAAAGGGATGAAGTTTACACTGGTACCAGGCGCTGTACGCCTTGCGTTTCCCGCCGTTGGTGGAGCCCGTTCAGGCCACGGAAGAAGCGTAAGGCTGTCTGAGCGATCGAAAGATCGCGAGTTCCTTTTGCGCCGTGGCTTGAACGATAAGGCGCAGCCATGGCGGGAAACGCAAGGCGTACAGCGCTAGACAGAATGGTGCGACATTCAGGTTAATTCGGCAAAGAGAGTCGCCTTAGCACCTCGCCGACGGCAAGCAAACCGGCTGTTGCGGTGAACAGCTCGTCGCCTCGATATCCGCAATACGGGACTCCTCGGTTGAATAGATGGCAGGCACCGAGAAACGGCGCTTCGGATTACGTGGGAAATTGTAGTCCTGTCGCAGCTGCTTGCGTACGCGGGAGAGAAGCGCATCTTTCTCGGTACGGCTCAGATCAGCGATCCGCAG
Organism: Solemya elarraichensis gill symbiont; assembly: GCF_002021095.1. GTDB lineage: Bacteria > Pseudomonadota > Gammaproteobacteria > Chromatiales > Chromatiaceae. The sequence goes on from NZ_MPRK01000094.1 coordinate 4,356, forward strand.
CAGGCTCGCATCACTCTTGCCCCCGGCACCACCAACAGTGATCACAAGTTGCTTGTTGCGCCTGCACCATGCGATCAAAGCCGCCTTGTCACGAAAAGAATCGATACAGTCGACCACAACATCGGCATCCACCGGGATCAGTTCGCCCGGATTGGCAACAGTGACAAACTCCTCGACTGTATCGACCTGGCAGTGCGGATTGATCTCATCAACACGCTGTTTCAGAACCTGAACTTTTGCTGCGCCGAGCGTACTGGTAAGCGCCGGAAGCTGGCGATTGATATTTGACTCGGAGACATGATCCATATCGATCAGGGTGAGTCGTCCGATTGCGCTTCTCGCGAGCGACTCGACCACCCATGAACCGACCCCGCCGACACCGATGACACACACGTGCGCAGACAGGAAACGCCGATATGCCGTCTCACCGTAGAGACGCACAATACCACCAAAACGCCTGCTGTTGTCCGCTTCTTCAGTCATTGACCGTGAGCAGAAACTGCTCCCCGTTGATACGCATGACAACACCGGCCGGGACAATCTCGATCACATCAGCACCATTTTTCAGTCTTGCACCTTCACTATAGAGCCTGCCATTGATATAGACGAAGCGCCTGCTTTCACGACGGTCATAGACATGCACATCGAGATGCATGGGTTTGAGGCTGTTGCGTAGTGAAGAAGGCAGTTGCCGGAATGTTCGCATCTGGCTCTTTGCAGGCGTCACCTCTACCTCTTGCGGCGCTGGCTCTAATTGCACAGATGGCTCGGGGATTTCAATCTCATCCACTACTGGTTCAGCTACAGGTTCAAATACTGGTTCAGATGCTGGCTCAGTTGTTTGCACCGGTAGCTGAGATTTGTCGACAGCCGCTTCAGCAGGCACATCCCGTGATGGAATTTCCACGCGCTCTTGTGGTTGCTCAACCCGTGGCTGCATCTGCACATGTGGGGGCGGGACTGTTTTAGGAGTTGAAACAGGAGGTGGCTCCACAACTCTTGCCTGCGGTAGCTGCACCCTGCCAGTCTCCCTGCCCTGATCCAGCGGACTCGTGCTATCCTGCCTTTGTGTCAGTAACCAGGCAACCAGAAGAACGATCATCACGATTACCAGGCGGCTTTGACGCCGTCTGCGCACATTGCGTGACCCTAGTGTATGGCGTGGACGCGTGACCAGGGGCACACTTGCTGCGTTACCGAGACGCTCACGTTCCGACTTTTTCAAGGCTTCAAGGATCAGCGACATCAGTCAACTCTCCCGAGACGGGGGCCGCCAGCCAGCGGAGACTGGCTCATAATATGCTGCAGGGTCTGCTCGCCCACGTAACCATCCGCGTCCAGGTGATTCGACTCCTGGAAGAGCATCACCAGCTGCACGAGTGGCTGATCAAAATCGGCAAGATCAATATCTGCTCCCATCTCATAACCGGCAATGGCAGAGAGCTGCCTGCGCAGCCACAGTACGTCTGCCCCGCGGTTACCCGGTGCAATCATTGCATCGCGTACCAGTTCTGGCAGTCGCCAGATATAGCGGAATTCACCAAGCCAATATGGTTCGATCTCACTCTTGAAAAAACGTTGCACCTCACCATCGAAACGCAATGCGATCGACTCATCGTCCATGCCGACAATAGTGACGTGCAGATCACCAACAAGGCCACGATTAAGAGTTAGAATCACAGGCCGGTAAGTTGTGCGATACGTGTCCAGTTACCTGTCGAAGCAACACAACGGATCCCTTTTATCTTCTTCCCGTTACAGAGTGCATTACTGTCGGTCGCGGCAGGCAGACCCCAGCTGAATGCAAGCTCCCGCATTGCCTGTGCTTCATCCATGCTGGCGATATTCTTATCAAGCCACTTATCGAAGGTGATCTCTTCCACACCAGCCTGTTCCAATTCAACAGGTTGCACAGCCGCAGCCGTATCCGGCTCTGCGGTGATGGTTGGCTCGTCACTTGTTTCCTGTTTTAGATCATCGGTTAATTCAGCTGATGACTGCTGCTTTTCAGCCACATCAGGAACTGCTGCAGGCACATCCTGATCCATCTCGTGCGACATGGTGCTTAGCGGTGGTTCGACTACATCCTGCGGCGCCTCCTCTACAGCGACTGCCGCAGGTTCGATTACTGCCGGGCTATTCTCATCGAACGGACGCGAAATCCCGTTCTCAATCAGAATCGCTGGTGCTGCCGGAGGGGAAGGCGGTGTAGATTCCTGTGCAGGCGGTATGGTCTCCTGCTCAGGCGGCAGAGCCTGTTGAACGGTTTCAGGTGACTCATTGATGACGGGGGGCTGTTCATCATGCCACGACAGCAGGTAGCCGGTTAATGCGACCAACAGCAACAGCACGGCAGCGATTGCACCCCATTGCATTAGCATTGCCTGCCTCTCGTCAGTTTCACCCAGCACCTGCCGCGCTGCCTCGCGCACCATGGCATGATCGACCACCGATGCCTCCTGCGCATACGCAGCCAGCAGCGCGCGGTCGGCTATCTCGTTAATCAGGCGGGGAACGCCTCCGCTCGCCTTGTAGAGTGATTTCATCGCTGCAGCGGTGTAGAGATTTCTGTTACTACCCGCGATACCCACGCGGTGTGCAACATAGGAACGCACCTCGTCGGGCAGAAGCGGTTCAAGGTGATAACGTGCCGTGATGCGTTGTGCCAGCTGTCGCAAGTCCTTGCGGCCGAGCTTGTTGCGCAGTTCAGGCTGACCGACAAGAATGATCTGCAGCAGCTTTTCGCGGTTGGTCTCGAGATTTGTCAGCAGGCGTACCTGTTCCAGCACATCGACTGACAGGCCCTGGGCTTCATCGATGATCAGTACCGCACGGCGCCCACCCGAGAAGCTTTCAAACAAGTGTGCATTAAGCGCATCAACCAGTGTCTTCAGGGTCGCCTTGTCGGCGTCATACTCGATACCGAACTCGTCACAGACGCTGGCAACAAATTCAAGCGGAGAGAGTTTCGGATTAAAAACCAGGGCAAGATCGACATTCTCCGGCAACTGCTCAAGCAGCGTCCGCACCAAGGTTGTTTTACCCGTGCCGACTTCTCCGGTCAGTTGCACGAAGCCACCACCCTCCTGTACACCGTACAACAGGTGTGCAAGGCCTCCTCATGAACCACGCTAAGAAAGACATAACGGGGATCAGGAGCGATCGTAAAGGGTTTTTCGCTTAATCCGAAATAGGACTCGTACATGCTTTATCCATCGGGGTGATGAGAGCCATGCAGCAGCGGCTCATCAATGCCATGTAGGTCGGAATCATAGCATTATTCAGCACCCTTCACCCAGACGAGAATACGGTTATTGGCCGGCATGGCAACGTCATCACACAGCTTCATGCCAGCATCTCCGGCGAGAACATTAAGCCATTCAAATGACTTGATACCGCTGTTTGGATCGCGTGACTTGAGCCATTCATCGAAACGCGCGTTGCTTTCACTCGTATAACTGCCGGCGTAATTGAAAGGACCATAGAGCGCAAACACCCCGCCAAAAGGAAGGATTGCACCGACTCCGACAAACATCGCCTCGACCATCGTCTCATCCATGATATGCGCACTGTTCGCAGAGAAAACTGCGTCCAAATCAAGGCGCGGCCAACTCTCCTGCATCACATCAAGTTGATACGGCCCATGCACATTCGGCAGGCCCGCCTCCTCGATCCACATCGAGATACCTGCATGATAGTCAGACTGGTCACTGGCATGCCATTGCAGATGTGGCAGATGTTTTGCAAAAAAGACAGCATGCTGCCCTGTTCCGCTGCCTATCTCGAGAATGCTGCCGGATTCACTCAACAGCGGACGAATCACCTCGAGTATCGGCTCACGATTCTGATCGCATGATTCCGACCATGGTTTATTCATCATCAACTGCACTCCTCCCGGTAGGGTGAGCGCAGGCGCAACTCATCCTCGTAAGCGGCGACTGCCGCCTGTTCATGTAGTGTCCATTGCCTGACGGGTTCCCTGAACTCATCATCATTAATCCAGTGCGCAGATGTCGTCGCAACGGGTAAGAACCCTCGTGGAATCTTGTGCTCACCCTGCGCTCCCGGTTCAAAACTGGCGAGGCCACGGCGAATACAAAACTCGATGCCCTGGTAATAGCAAGCCTCGAAATGGAGCATGTCGATCTGTTCGCTGCATCCCCAGTGGCGCCCATAAAGAGTCGTATCACTGCAATACATCAGGGAGCCTGCGATACATTCACCATCGAGATCGGCAAGCACTAGGATAATATTGTCAGGCAACTCTCGTGCAACTTCCTCAAAGAAATCGAGATTAAAAGTTGCAAGCCCCCACTTCTCATCAAAGGTTTTTTCATAAAAACGCGTAAAAGCCTGCCAGTCAGCATGGCTGGCAGAGTGGCCGTCGAGTTGTCGCAGGGTGACACCTGACCTGGCTACCACCTCGCGCTCCTTGCGGATCATCTTGCGCTTGCGTGCCGTGAGCCTGCTCAGAAAATCATCGAAATCGGTGTATGCATGATTGTGCCAGTGGAACTGCACATCACGTCGGCTCAACCAGCCAAGGGAGTCCAGCTGTTGCTGCTGGATTTCTGTCGGGAAGAGTAAGTGCACACCACTTGCATTGATGCTGCCGGCAAGAGCCACTGCGGTGTCAGCCAGCATTTTCTGAGTGACTTGATCACCCGGAGCAAACAGCATGCGCTGCCCGCTTGCAGGCGTATAGGGTACTGCAGAGACCAATTTCGGAAAGTAGTGGCGCCCGCTACTCTCCCAGGCGCTTTCCCACTGGTGATCAAAGACGAACTCGCCGTAGGAGTTATGTTTCTCATACAAGGGCATGGCGGCAACCAGTTCACCCGCATCATAGAGTGCGATGTGACGCGGCAACCAGCCGAAACGCTCACCAACACAGTCGTGATGTTCCATAGCAGCGAGAAACTCGTGCCGGATCAGAGGGTTGTTATCGTCTACCAGACGGTTCCACTGCTGCGGCTCTATCTCGTCGATTGATGTGTGAATTTCTGCTTTCAATGGCCGGGTTTTACGTGTTCGAGTCTGCTATTCTAACCGCTGATTTGATCAATACAGCCTGTGAATAACGATGAAATATGTCGGTGCACATGTCAGTGCCCAGGGCGGTGTCGAAAACGCCCCGCTGAATGCCATGGAGATCGGTGCAAAAGCCTTTGCACTGTTTACTAAAAACCAGCGCCAGTGGAAAGCCAAGCCGCTGACACAGGAGAGTATCGATGCTTTCAAAAAGAACCTGAAGCTGGCGGATATCAAGCCAGAACACGTGCTTCCGCATGACAGCTACCTGATCAATCTCGGCCACCCCGACAGGGATGCACTGCAAAAATCCCGCGATGCCTTCGTCGATGAGATGGAGCGTTGCATGCAGCTGGAACTGCCACTACTCAATTTCCATCCCGGCAGTCACCTGAAAAAAATCAGCGAGGAAGAGAGCCTCGCTCGTGTCGCAGAGTCAATCAATCTCGCACTCGAAGCAACATCCGGTGTTACAGCCGTCATTGAGACAACAGCCGGCCAGGGGACCAACCTGGGTTACAGCTTTGAACATCTCGCCACGATCATTGATCAGGTCGATGACAAGAGCCGTGTCGGTGTCTGTATCGACACCTGCCACATCTTTACCGCCGGTTACGACCTGCGTACTACCGAAGCCTGTAATGAGACCTTCTCGCAATTTGAAGAGAGCGTCGGTTTTGACTACCTGCTTGGCATGCACCTCAACGACTCCAAACCGGACCTTGGCGCCCGTGTCGATCGCCACCAGTCACTTGGTGCCGGCAAGATCGGATGGACTGCTTTCGAATACATCATGCAGGATGCACGTTTCGATGACATTCCGCTGGTACTTGAAACCATCGACCCTAGTATCTGGAAAGAAGAAATCCTCGCTCTCTACCAATTTGCCGCATAAAACAGTATGAAAGAGACAATCATAGACTTGATCCTCCACGGCGAGCCTGTCGGTGGCAGTCGTTACCGCGGCCACGGAATCGACGATCCTCTCTCGGAAAAGGGCTGGCAACAGATGTGGGAAAGTGTCGGTGAACATTCCGACTGGTCACGCATCATCTCCTCGCCACTTCTCAGGTGTGCCGACTTCGCAAAGCAACTGGGCGAGAGCCGGAAACTGCCCGTGACGATCAATGACAACCTAAAAGAGATCGGATTTGGAACCTGGGAAGGCAAGACAAAGGCACAGCTACGCGAGGAGAGATTGGTAGAATTTGACGCCTTTTACCGCGATCCTGTTGCCAACACACCTGAAAATGCCGAGAACGTGATGGATTTCCATACGCGTATAGGTGCTGTATTTGAAGATCTGAGAGA
>NZ_MPRK01000095.1 GCF_002021095.1 Solemya elarraichensis gill symbiont
CGGGATATCGAGTTCATAGGCTGCCTTGTAGATATAGATACTGTTCTGGCCTGGCAGTCTGTATTGCTTCAGAGTGGCGTTTAAATGTTCCAGACTGCCGCTGATTTGATTGAGATCATTGCCGTCAAGGTACGGACGGTTGAGGAGGTTATTGAACAGAGTGATGGCCCACTCGGTGACATTTGTGCTGGACTGCATAATGTGGGAGGGGATGGCGAGAAAAAACTGCTGTTCACCCTCCTTTTTCTCTTCAGAGGACAAATGGTACCTGTATGACATGGGGGTATTTTGCTGTCGCTGGATTGAGGTGATCCAGTGAACGAGACGATGCAAGAGTAATTCAGTCTTGTCAGACGAGGTGAACGTCTCTGGTAGTGGTTCAATAATGAAGCGCTCCATCAATTTGTCGATCAATCTGAAGTCCGGCTCCTGTTGCATTGCAACTATTATCTTCCCACTGATGAAGCTTTGCTGTAGCCCATACCCCATGCCTGGATGGAAAATCCAATTATCCAATAGGCGCAGAGTCGCCTGTGTTACGGGTTTGTTTGGGAGTAGGGACACTTTTTCAGGCGTTACCTTGATATTTTCCGCTAATCCCATGGCTGTCAGCAAAATCAAGCATACGCCTGATCGGTAGCATGGCACGTTCACGAATCGATTCATCAATGTTGATTTCGTGCTGCGGTCCGGGATTTTGCAGCATCGCCTCAATGTTCTGCAGCGAGTTCATTGCCATCCACGGGCAGTGTGCGCAGGATTCGCAGGTTGCTCCCTCTCCGGCGGTCGGGGCCGAGATCAGTATTTTGTCAGGCGCCACCTGTTTCATTTTCCAGAAAATGCCGTCATCCGTCGCAACAATGAACTTTTTCTGATCCATGGTGGCAACAGCTTCGATCAGTTTGGTCGTCGAGCCCACCACGTCTGCCTGGTCAGTGACATGCTCCGGAGATTCAGGATGCACCAGTACAGCGGCATCAGGGTGCAGGCGTCGGATACGTTCCAGTGCAACCGACTTGAACTCCTCATGCACCACGCAGGAGCCCTGCCATAATAGCATCTCCACGCCCGTGACTTTTTCAATGTAGTGGCCGAGATGCCGGTCTGGCGCCCACAGGATCTTCTCCCCCTGTGCCTTCAGATGTTCGACAATGGGCAGTGCAATGCCGGATGTCACCATCCAGTCGGCACGTGCCTTGACGGCAGCCGAGGTGTTGGCATAGACAACCACGGTATGATCCGGGTGAGCATCACAAAAGGCGCCGAAAACATCGGCAGGACAGCCTATGTCGAGTGAACAGGTCGCACGGAGATCAGGCATCAGCACGCGTTTCTCAGGATTGAGAATCTTCGATGTCTCACCCATGAAACTTACACCGGCAACCACAAGGGTCTGCTCTTTCGCGGTTGTTCCGAAGCGCGCCATCTCCAGTGAGTCGGCAACACAGCCGCCGCTCTCCTCGGCAAGTTCCTGGATATCGCCATCGGTATAGTAGTGCGCAACCAGCACGGCATCCTGCTCTCGCATCAATTTCTTGATACGGGATTTTAGCGCCTCTTTCTCTTCAGTTGTTATCGGCGGCTTGATCGGGTGTGCAGGCACCTCAATGGTTTTGCGGATAGCCTCGGCGGAGAGGAGGGTCTCATTTATTTCATTCATCGAAAACTACTAGTCCTTTTCTTTTTCTGCTGTGTCTAAAAACTCATCCATGTTGAATTCCATGGGTTCAGGAGTCTCATGCAATGCTGTTTCTTTAGTTTCTGGTTCAGGTGCTGGCTCGGATGCTGGTGCCGCTGCAGGTTTGGTCACCGGATCATACGCCAGTCCTGCTCCCGATGGATCGGTAAAACGGTCGTTGAGCATCTGTACAATACGATCGTTCTCTTCGCGCACACGCTTCAGGCGTTTACGCGTGAATGATCCCCAGCCAGCCGGGCGCCTGCTGATAATAATGCGCATCATACGCGTGCTTTTTCTGAATGCGCCAACCAGGTCTAGTTTGCCATCGAGTGCCTCAGATGCCTTGCGGGCAGCACCGAGCAGAGTCTTGGCTGCGAGTTCGCGCATGCCAAAATGGATAATAGTTAACAGCACCACGGCAACGCCGGCGGAGAGAATCCAGTTGCCCGCAATTGCAGGGGCGATATCCAGCGGGTTGAAGCCGATGCCGAGACTTACGCCAATAAAGAGCAGCAACAGGAACGCGATGGTTACAGCATCGAGTACCAGGGTGCGCTTGTACCACTTGCGCATTAATTCAAGCAGGCTTGGCATCGCCTTTTGCTCGATTTCCTTGGCAGTATGTTCAAGTGATGCGACGATGCGATACGCACGCTCGATGCCAACCTGGTCCATGCGGCTATGAATCTCCGAGAGATCCTTGTCACGCTTGCTTTCAAAGCGCTGGCGTAGCTGTGCATCCTCGATGGGTACAGCTGCTTCCGGACTGTAAATCGTGTAGAAACGTCCGGCAGTCAGGCCTCGTTCACCCATTGCACGCTGCCAGGCTGCAATGACCTCTTCAGGGTTGTCCTCACGTGCAGCTGTGTCGATCTGGTTGAGAATGTAGAGGAACTTGCCAGCATCCGGGCGATTGATTGTATTGCTGACGAGGTGGTCAAGCGTATCGCGCATGGCTCCCGGTTCCGGGTGGCGCGCATCGAACAGAACCAGTACCAGGTCGGAGAGTGCGATGATGTGATCCGTGATGCGCAGCGTAGAGGTGCGTTGTGCATCGGCATCGAATCCGGGGGAGTCAATGATGGTTTTGCCACGCAGGGTCTCGCAGGTGGTGGTTTTCATCTGCAGGTAGGAATCGATGCGTTTTCCCTCGCCAGTTGCAACGCTCTCTATATCCTCACTGATACGGTAGAGGGGGAAGCGTGGATCTGAATCCAGGGCCACTCCGGGCAGTGCGTGAGGTGCCGCTTCGTGTGAATAGCACAGCACGGTGAACTTATCGTCGACAGCCTGGTTGCCACTGCGCTGAATCTGCTCACCGATATAGTGGTTGATAAAGGTCGACTTCCCTGCCGAAAAAGTCCCCAAAACCGAAATCAGCGGCCACCAGGTGATTCTTGTCGCAAATGAGTCATCTTCGGCCAACAAACCGGTCTTGTGCCCCACCTTGTCGAGCTGGCGGAATGATTTGACAGCGTCGATAAGTGCCGGATTTTCCTCGGAAAGATGCTTCTCCAGCTGGTCAAGGCGCTGTTTAATGGACGATTTTTCGAAAGACATGCGTAAATTCCGGTGTGTATATATTTAAAGTTTGTCTGCAATACTCAAAAATAGCAATGGCTTAGGTGCAATTACCCGCCTTTTTGGCCATAAAAAAGGAGTCTCCCGGGACACGGAATTAGCACAATAAGTTGATCTGATTATTGCAAAGTACCTACCATATGGGAGATACTTCATTATCTGAACGGTAATCCGATTAATAAAACAAGATGGGTGCCGGATTTTCAATGAATAAAGACGCAAACAAGAGGAGTAGTTGAGTATGTCTGCAATTTTTTCTGACGAGTGGATGAGGAGCTTTATGGAGCAGTGGAACGCCGAAACGGAACTGACTTCGGCGCTGGCTGATATCAGTTTCAGCAGCAATATTGGTTACGGTTTTCCAGATGACGATCAGCCATCCGGCGTACTCGTGGTCCAGAATGGCTCTGCTACCTCTGCAGGCGCCTACAATGGTGAAGAGCTCAACTGGGATATCCGCGCAAGTGAGCAGCAGTGGCAGAAGTGGATTGCAACACCACCGGGTATGATGGGACTGGGTACTGCATTCGCTTCCGGAAAAATGAAATTCAAGGTTGGTGACTACGGGGCAATGTTGAAAGATCCTCGCATGGCCGGGCCGTTTATCAAGAGTTTCTCAGTCATGGCACGTGCCTGATCGGGCTGCCATACCCAGGGCCTCTTTAGTTGAGGCCCTGTTTGTAACACCCCGATTATTTTTGCCCGGTTATTTCCAATTTGAGGTTATGTCATGCGGAAAGCTTTAAAACAGACAATTCTGGCGTTACTGGTTGCGGCTCCCATTGCGGCGCAGGCGCAAACTGACAACACGGCCCATGAATGGGTCGAGGTCCAGGATGCGGGAAACTCTGTTTTCATCTCACTTGGCGGCACAGTCATTCCCTACAAGGAAGTGACGCTCTCTGCGCAAATTCCCGGCCGTGTCCAGTCCATTGCCGGTATCGAGGGTGACGCTTTCGATGCAGGTGCTGAACTGGTTACGATCGGCGACAACGAGATCATGGCACAGCGCAACTCCGCACTGGCGGCGCTTGCCAATGCAGAGGCAGACATGCGCAATGCCGATGTCCAGTACAATCGTGAGCTGTGGGCACCGCGTTCCAAGCAGGCGATGGGTGGCATGGGTATGCCGAACCTCTTCGATGACATGTTCTCTCGCCCGATGCAGGATGTGGTCGGTGATTACGACAATGATGCCGCACGCTCTGCAGACCTCTATTCATCACGTACCCGCATCCAACAGGCACGCAACGCAATTCTGCAAGCACAGTCACAGATCCACGCACTTGACGCCAAGCTGCGTGATGCACGCAGTGTTGCACCTTTTGTTGGTGTGATCACGCACAAGCATGTCGAGGTAGGAGACACAGTCCAGCCCGGCACGCCGCTGCTGAGTTACGCCGATGTCGAATTTCTGCAGGTCGTTGTTGATGTGCCATCACGTGTGGCACCAAACCTCACCCAGGGCCAAATGCTTGAGGCTGAACTCGATGTGAATAATGAACGTGTGCCGGTGCGTGTCGCACAGGTGTTCCCAATGGCCGACCTGGTACGCCATACGGTCAAGGTAAAATTTGACCTTCCTCAAGGCGTTTCACGTCCGGGCATGTACATTAAGGTACTGGTGCCGGATCACACTGTCTCGAGTAGAGGCATGGTGAAAATACCGGTCAGTGCAGTGCGTTTCAATGGCAGCCTTCCCGGCGTTTACGTCAAGGGAGAGAGCGGCAGGCCGCAACTGCGACTTGTACGTATTGGCGAGAACATTGGCGACGATTACATTATGGTAACTTCAGGCCTGCAGGCAGGCGAAATGGTACAGCGGAATCCCTGATTCAACTGAAACCACTGAAGTCAACAGAACAGATAAGCCGAAGACGCCCGCAAAGGGCGTCTTGAATTAATAACAGGGAACCGGTGGGTTACGCCACAAGCCCTCCGGAACAACAAAAGGCCGGCAGCAGATGAGCCAAAGAGTAGATAACAATCTGGATGAATTGAAAGACAAGGATCTGGGTATAGCCGGTAATACGGCGCGTGCCTTTATAAATTCTCCTCTCTCGCCTTTGCTGTATGTTGCATTGCTGCTGATGGGAATCATGGGCTACATGCTCATTCCTCGTCAGGAAGACCCACAGATCTCGGTTCCGATGGTCGATCTCATCGTTCCTTATCTAGGCGCTTCGGCGGAACAGGTGTCCGTACGTGCGATTGAACCACTCGAACGCATGATGAGCGAGATCAAGGGCGTCAAGCACGTCTACTCGGCTTCCCAGCGCGGTATGGGCATGGTGACCGTGCAGTTTGAGGTTGGCGAGGAGATGAACGACTCGCTGGTCAAGGTCAACGACAAGATCGATTCCAACATGGACAAGATCCCGTCCGGGGTGTCGCCCCCGATGGTGAGCCCGGTCGGTATAGACGATGTGCCGGTGGTGACGCTTACCCTGTGGTCGAAAGACCTTAACGGTGATCGTGCTCCGGATGTCGATGACAGCCAGCTGCGTATGCTGGCGCACGATGTTCTACAGAACCTCAATGAATTGCCCAACACCAGTGAAGGTTTTGTTGTTGGAGGCCGAAAGGAGGTCGTCAAGGTCGAGGTGCTGCCCGAAATCCTTGCCGGCTATGGCATCAGTATTGGCCAGGTTGCCCATGCAATCCAGACTGCCAACCAGGAGACCCAGGCCGGTTCGGTTGAGAGCGGTGGCACGCACCTGACGGTGGTGACAGGCAAGTTTCTCAGGAATGCAAGAGATGTCAGCGAACTGATTGTCGGCACCTTCGGTGGTTCACCGATACACCTGCGCGATGTGGCCGTGGTGAGTCAGGGCCCGGAAGATGCCAGCAAACTAGTGGCCTTCTACAGTGGCCCACAGTCGCCGGAACGTATTGGCCGGGTTGATGGCAGTCCTGCTGTAACAATCGCTATTGCCAAGCAGGAGGGTACCAATGGTGTGACGGTTGCGAATGCCGTGCTCGAGCGCGTCGAAGAGCTCAAGGGGCGCGTTATCCCCACCAATGTTGATGTCTTCGTTACTCGTAATTACGGTCAGACAGCTAACGACAAGGTCAACGAGCTGATCTTCAAGCTGTTTGTCGCCACCAGTATCGTGTTTGCGCTGGTACTGGTTGCATTCCGCGCATTCAAACCCGCACTGGTCGTAACACTGGTTATACCAGTCGTTCTGTTGATGACGATTTTTGTCGCCTGGTTGCTTGGATTTACCATCGACCGGGTGAGTCTGTTCGCACTGATATTTTCGATCGGTATTCTCGTCGACGATGCCATCGTCGTTATCGAGAATATCTACCGC
>NZ_MPRK01000096.1 GCF_002021095.1 Solemya elarraichensis gill symbiont
TATCCGGTTAATGATGCTGCTCGCGTCCCCACCAACAGCATCGTGACGCATTGAGTCAATCACCGCCTTCGCCTCTGGGGTGACATTCTGATAGTCAATCCTCCGTAGCTTAGCTCTGCGTTTCCTCTGATTTGCGTTCACTCTTTGCCTACTATTCATAAACAGTCCTTTTTTAGTGCAAAATAATTCCGGTAAGGCACTTTCTTGGCCAGCGTCCTAACATGTACTGAAATTCCGGTAACTTCATTAAGCAAAGAGAAAGGTTTAAATAATAATTTAATGATTGTGGGTATTTGAGACCTAGTTTCTGGCATGGCGTACCCATCAAAGGGGTTATGTTGGGTATCTGGTACACATCAATCCTCTCTCATCTTTGCAATGTAGCCGTAACTCCATTTCTGTTTTCCAGTTGAGTTCTTTGGCTTTGGTCGTTTATATCTATCAAGCCACCCACGCTTGATTCCTGCGTCCAATGCACTTGAAAGGGCTTTGCGACTCACATGAAATTCTGCTTCTAGTGTTTCGGTGGTAGGCCAGCAGTCCTTACCATCCGCATCCATGTAAAGTGATAGAGAGACTAGGATTCCACGTTGATACATTCTTAGTTCTGGGTCACGCATCACCGCATTTTGCCATTGCGTCTTGAATGAACCATTGCTATTTATACTTGCTGCCCATTCTGCGATTGAATGCACTTCCTCATCAGGTAGAGGAGGCTTGCAATGAAGCAGGTTTTCTTCAAGTAAGGTGGTTTCTATTTGTTGCCTGGATTTACCTGATTGCTTGAGTTTTGCCGCTAGTTCAGTCAGCGTGGTATTCCGTTCTCCCTCTTGGATAGAAACGCCTGTATCACGCGTTGTAGGGGCTTTCGTGAGCAGATTAATCATCCATTCAGGCATTGACTCTATGCCAGCATTATTTCGCCACTCATAGCGTTTGTGCGTGTCTGGATGAAGCGAGGGCGGGGCAACGATAAATCCCCCATCCGACTTAATATCTATGCCCTGACCGAGTTTCCCTTTTAGCTTGATGCCTGGATGCCTGGATGCTTAAAAAGTAGATGGAAGCCTCCACCCCCTGTTATTGATTGCAGGGTTTGTGGCAATTCACCATATTGCCCGAGTAATTTACTGAGTGTCTCGTCACCACCATTACGAGGGTCAATATCAATAGCAACAATTCCTGATGTTTTACCCGTCTGTATGCCAATGTTTGAGCCATTAGCAAAGCTTTTTCTGATAAAGTCCTGTTCCGTTGATGCACTGTGTACACCACCCTTAATCGCCGGTCTTTTCCCATTTAATGGTAAGACAGGCCAACCACGTTCAGCATATCTTAGTGCTAGTTTGACACTATCAGAATTATCCATACTAAGTCACTGGATACCAGTTGTAATTCTTTCAGTTTGCTTTTTACGAATACAACGTACCTTAGTCATAATGCCCCCATCTCTTCCACCCCTGAGGAACGGCGGTTGATGAAACAACTCGCGAAATGCCTTATCAACATCACAATTCATAGGCATCGGCTTCTTAAAAAGATGTCTGTCTACAAAATACTGCGTAGATACTCCGGCATGACGACAAGCTGCGATGCCTCTTTTGACCCAAGCGATTGGCTCATTAAAATCACGAGCCAACCTTTCAGCAAGTTCATAATCAAATGCAGGGTTGTCCATCCGATCGTGTTCGGATAGCACTTTGATGGAAGATGCATCGTAGGTCGATATATTGCTCTTATTAGCAGTGGAGAGGGGCGCTACAGGATTTGTTACGATATTTGCAACCAATTGTTCAGGTGATTTCGTAACACGCTCTTGTCGGCGCTCCCTGTAAAGTTTCTGCTTGCATGACTGGGAGCAGGTTTTCCTCGCCCTGCCAATATTTGTCTGGTGTAACTCAATGCCGCAGACAGTACACAATGAATGCAGATTTTGGTCTTGCTTGTTCATACGGACTCCTTTGCCTTGACATCATGTGCATCAAGGTCATCTGAGTCCCAACGTGTACAGCGCTGACCAAACCTAACTGGGTTTGGTAGGAAGCCATCTTTTACCCACTGCCAAACAGTAGAACGACCAACGTTGTAACGCTCGGCAACTTGTTTATCATCGATGTACTGTTTCATTTTTGCTCCTGTTTCGTGATGACCGAAGTGGTCTACAGGAGTAAGACTGAATAGCAATAATTAATTATGGAATTATTTGCCACAATTTTTTTTCGTAGACTGTAATTTATTCCTCAATAGGCTTCGTCACGCCCATTACAAACTTGTCCCAACTATCAATATCGTCAATATACTTGCGATAGGAGAATGCATCACGCATTACCTTCATCATTTTGTCATTGCGATATTTCTTGTACTGTTCCAACAAAGCTTTAGCAGGGTCGCTGCTACGGTCATAACTGTCCTTACTTTCAATGAATGAAACCCATGGCTCCTCTTTCGCGAGCATCTTTGCCGCTTTCATTTGGGTAGCGCCCCCTTCGATTAATCGCTCCAGTTCAACAGCAAGCGCACATCCACTAACCTCATTCCACTTCGTTTTTGCCCCTCTTTTTTTTCTTTCAGGGAGGAATTGCCTGGCTAGTTCTAATGCTAAAGATAAGTATTTTGCGTCTCCTGCTTCTACCTTATAAAATTCACATAACTCATCAAGCTTGTCTATATCCTCTTCAACCCATTTCTTCACCTCTTCTATACGCCTCTCTTCGGTCATCAGCGGCCCTACTTTTCTGCTTTCCGGATTTGTAAAATGAATTTTCGGCTTCTTCATACTGATCCCCTTCTGATTGGTAATACATCAGCAGATGCCCCGTCAGTGAGAAGATAACCCTCCCATGCTTCCATGAGTCTCCTGCGCCTTTCCAAAAGGTCTCCACGTTGGTAGGCGGCTTCCGACTTACTCTCTAGAACGTGTGCCAAGGCGGATTCAGCGATCTCCCTAGGATGATTGGTCATTTCTGCACACCAGTCCCTGAAGGTAGACCTGAAGCCATGTGTCGTCAGATCAGGATGGTCAGTTTTCAATAATTTCCGGACAGCTGCTTCTGATATGGCTTTCCGTCCTGACAGACCAGGGAACACCCAGCCTTCCAGTTCTAATGGCTGCATTTCACTCAGAATCTCGATAGCCTGAGATGACAATGGCACACGGAAAAGCTTCCTTGCCTTCATACGTTCAGCAGGTATTGTCCAGACTGCGTGATCAAGGTCGATCTCATCCCATCTTGCCTCTCTAGCCTCTCCGCTTCTCGTAGCAGTCAGAATCGTGAATGCCAACGTCTTTGCGGCAATTGAATTCATCTCACGCAGCGACTGAAAATATTCAGGCACATCAAAGTACGGCATAGCTGGATGATGGACGATAGCCCTCACTTTACTTGGTCGAGGCAACACCTTATCCAAATGACCTTTCCATCGTGCAGGGTTCTCTCCTGCCCTGTAATGAAGTGCAGCGGCGTAATCTAATACAGCTTCGATACGTTGCCTGACTCTAGTTGCAGTCTCCGTTTTACTCGTCCAAATCGGCTTCAATGCCGACATAACAAGGCTGACGTTGACATCTTGAACTGGAACTTCACCAAAATGTGGGTAAGCATAGGATTCGAGTGACTGACTCCATTGATGAGCATGCTTGGCATTTGACCATTCCGCTTTTCTGGAATCTATATATTCAAGCGCACAGATTTTAAATGTCTTGACCTGAGCTTTATCAATTTGTTCTTGAGCAAGTTTTTGTTCTTCAAGTTGCCTTGCGTAATCTATCGGGTCTAACCCCTGCTGACGTAACAGACGGCATTCATGCGCAGCCTTGCGTGCTTTTTCAAGGGAGATCGTGGGATATGCTCCCAGTCCCTTCTTCCGCCCTTTACCACTAGTCTCGTAGCGATAGAACCAGGACTTAGCCCCTATCTTAGTAATTTGCAGATAGAGACCCTCACCATCTGGATATGAGCCGGGTTCTTTTAAGCGCTTGACCTTCAGATCAGCCAACCTTTTGATTGTTTTTGCCATCTCCGTCTCCAATTTCTGATGTACGGAACAATGTACGGGTGATGTACGGATTATAGCAAACTCAGTTAGACCGTATCGGACTAAATATTACTCATAGATGCGGTAATAGTTGGGGACAATGAATGACGGCGAATCCAATTGGACTCTAGCATGGGGGACTCTCTCTCCGCCATAAATAACAAAGCCTCGTCGAAAGACGGGGCTTTGTTATTTATTGGTGTAGTGTGGATGCGAACCCGAAAGATAGTTCGACAAAATGCGACCAAAGGAGCATTTTGGACGCCGAAGGCGCCCCGAAGGGGTGAATACAGCCCTTAGGCTGTATGAATCAATCCCTCTCTCCGTCATATGTAACGCTTACCTATTCGATATATAGGCGTTTTTTCTTTATACGGACAGCCTTGTGCGCCCTTTCGTGTACCCCTGTGCTATTTTTGTAGGTTATCCAGGCACACCAATGAGACTAGAATTTCAATGGCTGCTTTCGGCCAGAAGCGGTCATTTACAACAGCAATTCATCTACTGATTCAAATCAAGACAAATCGGGGATTTCTGACTAATCTTTTATTAGAGGCCATGCGGATTTTGTGGAGGTGTAGTCATTATGAATGTAAGACAAATTTCCAAATTTACGGCAATTCTATTGGCACTCACATTGCTGTTTGCAGCATCTGCAGCATTTGGTGCTGCACCGGTACCTATCCCAGACGTTGCACAACCACAGGTAACTCCGACTGGAATGGCTGACGCTTTACCAATACCTATACCAGAACCGGTACAACCCCGAGGTACAGCTGATGTGACGCCTATTCCACTGCCTGACCCAGCGATGGATCGTACTCGATAATGCGTAAAGGAGGGATAATAACAGAAATTGCCCAACCCCAAAGAAGAACAAAAGATTTACGTGACCACCGATCCAAGATTAATTCCTATTTTTGAACGTAGTTTTCCAGCGCTCAACTTCTCAGAACCACACACCCAATACTTCGTGCTAGAAAGTCTCTAAGTCAACAATTGTGTGAACGATTAAAGGAGCCTGGAAAACTCCTCTGTGGTATTGCCTGGAGCAGTCGTAACAAGAAAATTGGCGCTTCAAAATCACTGCAGTTGCTCGAATATCTACCCATTCTTTCTTTGCAATCTATCAAGGCGGTTAATCTTCAGTATGGAGATGTGTCAGATCAAATCACGGACTTTTATAAAGCCAGTGGCATTCAGGTTCACGAGATAGAGGATATAGATAATACGAATGATATTGACGCTCTGTTTTCTCTCATTGAGGCGTGTGACTTTATTATCACTACCAGCAATGCAACGCCTCACTTTGCTGGAGCAATGAATAAGGAAACATTTTTATTATCGCCCAAAGTTAGTGGCAAGTTATGGTACTGGAAACACCGGGATGATCAGGGGCGCAGTCTCTGGTATCCATCTGTACGAATATTCGATCAAACTAATACTGGCGATTGGTCTGAACCAGTAGAAAAAATAAAATCTATTCTGGAGAATCGAGAAATTGCCTAATCAAGATCATGTCAGGTTGGTCGTTGGATTTGATCAGCGAGAAGCTATTGCTTACCACGCTTTTTGTCAAAGTGTGATTGAGAGTTCCAGTGTGCCTCTTCATTTCATTCCGCTTGCTGAAAACACCTTAAATGACTATAAAGAAACTCACACTGATGGCAGTAATCGTTTTATTTACTCACGTTTTCTAACGCCCCATCTGTATAATTTTTCCGGCTGGGCTATCTTT
Source organism: Solemya elarraichensis gill symbiont (assembly GCF_002021095.1). GTDB lineage: Bacteria > Pseudomonadota > Gammaproteobacteria > Chromatiales > Chromatiaceae. Next base: position 5,774 of record NZ_MPRK01000096.1, read on the forward strand.
GCAGATGGAGACATGATCTGCAGGAAGGACATAAATAAACTCTGGCAATTACGTGACGAAACAAAGGCAATATTAGTGGTAAAGCATGATTACAAAACCAAGGCCAGCAAGAAATATTTCGGCAATATTAATGAAAGCTACCCTCGCAAGAACTGGTCGAGTGTCGTCTTGTGGAATTGTGCGCATTCTAAAAATCAAATACTCACACCAAAATTTATCCAAGAGAAAGATGGCTCCTTTCTGCACCGATTCTCATGGCTCGATGATGCTGAGATTGGGGAGCTTCCCATGGAATGGAATTGGTTGGTTGATGAGTACCCTGATAATCCAAATGCCAAGTTAGTGCACTATACGCTAGGCACTCCTTGCCTGAAGGATTACAAGAATTGTCACATGTCAGAGTTTTGGCATGCAACCCCCGCTAGAGTGGAAGAAGGTATGGGTGATTAACACGATAAAAATCTCCGAATAGACGTTGTCCTAACTGGGCGTATGGCGCACTTCTCAAACGATGGTGATGGCTAATCGTTTCTGTGAATGTCCGCTTTGGATCGGAAGCGGTCGTTCAGCCTAGCTGAAACGAGAAATCTTTCCGAAGGTCTGCTTTCGGCTGCGATTTCAACCGGTCGATGCAACACATTGTGCAAATCGCTCAGCTGGTGTTTCAAAGTCTAGCGTTTGTCTTGGCCGTTCATTCAGTCGTCTTGCCACAGCCTTTAGTTTAGCTTGAGACACATCTGATAGGTCCACCCCTTTCGGGAAGTACTGCCTTAACAGCCCATTGGTAGTCTCATTCGATCCGCGCTGCCAGGGATTGTGAGGATCACAGAAGTAGACCTTGATGTCCGTGGCTAGTGTAAAGCGTTTATGATCAGCCATCTCCTTGCCACGATCCCATGTCAGCGACTTGTAGAGTTCCCGCGGCAACTTGTGCGCATGCTTGATCAGCGCATTGATAACGGTCTCGGTCTCCTTGCTGTTGGTCTTCACCAGCATGACGTACCTGGTATGGCGCTCTACCAGTGTCGCGATCTGGCTGTTGTTGCTACCCATCAATAGATCACCTTCCCAGTGTCCCGGTACAGCACGATCTTCCACTGAGGCTGGCCGTTCACGGATTGAGACCGTATCGGTGATCCTGCCGTGATTCTCCGTTTTCTGCGTGTGATGGCGTGAACGGCGCATTCCACGTGTTCGCCTAAGATGCTGTAATAGCTCTTTTTTCAAGGCCACACGGGCCTGGATAAAGAGGCTCTTGTAGATCGTTTCGTGTGACACCTGTTGCTTCTCACCTTCCGGATGTTACCGTTTTAGCCAACCCGCGATTTGTACAGGTGACCACTCCAGTTGGAGCTTCCTGGCAAGGCATCGGGCCAAGGATCGATTCTCTACCAGTTTACAGATTTTAGGACGTTGTGCTCGATCCCAGGCTGCCTGATCAGCTTCACTGGCCCGGTAGTGAGACCGGCCACCATTGCGCCTGATTTCACGACTGATGGTCGACGGTGCTCGACCAAGAAGAGTTGCAATCGTGCGGATTGAATGTCCAGAGGCAAGGCCACGTGAAATCTCTTCACGTTCTGCCAGTGTCAGTGAACGGGATGATCGTCGTCGAGGAGCAGGACGTATCCCACCAGTTTCAGCGAGAACACGCTGAACAGATGAATGGTGTCGTTCAAAGAGCCTGGCTATCGCATGCAGAGATTCGCCTTGTTGCCAGCGATCCCACATCAGGGCTTTTTGTGCCTCGGTGTAATAGATTCTCGGTCGTTGTTTCATGGCTAACATCTCCTCTCTTAAAGATTAGATGTTGCACTGACCGATTGAAGTCGCAGTCGTTAGCGGACATTGAGCACTGCTCCTAACGGCGTACTTTCAGATCGGGCATGTTTATCGCTGCAATGACATGAAGAACAATGCCGCTACCGATAAAGAAGACAACACTGGCCATGAGACTGGCGAGCACTGGACGACTGGCCTCTCCGCCCAGATAGAACGCAGTGACACCACAGGTTACTGCGGCCAAATAACTGACCATAGCAATAACCATGCAGATTTTTTGAGAGGTACGACGCTGGCGCTGGTGCAAAATTAACTCTATTTGATGCTGCCCTTGATCAATCGGGTCAAGCAATATTAGGTGATACAGCAGTATACTGAGATTTCTCCCATACAGCAAAAGAACGGCTTTTCAGATTCTTTAGGGACGTTACAAACCGTTACACATGATTAACAACGCTGCTGTAAAATATATCTGTTCATTCATTCTCCATCCTCTCAATAAAAGGTCACCACGATGAGTAAAGCATCCAGACTTAAACCCTTGTGGATCATTCCCCCCATCGTGATTGGTGTGCTTGTCTTGATGTACATGAATGCCGGCAAGAAAACGCCGATTCAGATTGAAAATGCAGAAGTCTCACGAGTTGTAAGAACCATCAAGGTTCCCCAGGTAGATTTACAACCCGTCACAGAGGGTTATGGCGTTGTACAACCAGCAAAAATCTGGTCGGCGGTAGCCCAGGTAACCGGCAGAGTGATTGAAATGCATCCCCGCCTACGCGATGGCGAGATTATCGCGGCTGGTACTCCCCTCTTCCGTATTGATCCGGTAGATTATGAGCTTGCTTTGGCTCAACTGAAAGCTGAACTGGCTGAGATTGAGGTCCAGCAAAATAACACGAAAGATCTTCTGGTGATTGAACAACGCAATCTTGAGCTGGCAGGACGAGAAGCTGATCGACTGAAGAAGCTGGCTGAAGTAGGCACAACATCTGGTAGCGATACTGACCAGGCAGAACGCACCATGTTGAATTCACGTACATCTGTACAGAACTTGCAGAATTCATTGGCTTTACTGCCTACACAACGGAAAGTCATTGAAGCCAAGTTGGCCCAGGCTGAACGTGATCTTGAAAATACCAGTATCAAAGCTCCGTTTAATCTGCGCATTGCAAACCTTTCCATCGAAACAGACCAGTTTGTTACGACCGGACAAACCCTTTTCCAGGGAGATTCTGTTGACCGATCAGAAATCGTAGCGCAGGTCGCCATGTCATCACTTCGACACCTGTTTTTTGGCAGAGGTGCTGATGGACCCAATACAGAACAACTCGGAGCGGGCTTTGCGGAATATGTGGATTTCCGCCCGGTAATTCAGATGGATATGGGAGGCGATGTCGCAGAGTGGGATGCGGAATTTGTTCGTTTTACAGACAGTATCGATAGTCAGACCCGCACAATCGGGATTGTAGTTGCACTCGACAAGCCATTTGAGAAAGTGATTCCCGGTCATCGGCCGCCTCTTTCAAAAGGGATGTTCGTCAAGGTGCTGTTACGCGGCAGGATACAACCCCGACAAATAGTGATTCCCAGGTCGGCTGTCCGTGACGGCAAAGTTTTAATCGTGAATAGTGAGCAGCGACTTGTAATCAAGGATGTAGAGTTTCTATATCACCAGGATGACCTGAGTGTCATTCAATCGGGTATCGAAGCCGGTCAACAACTGGTCGTTTCCGACCTTATTCCTGCTGTTGAAGGAATGCTTCTGCAACCGCAGCATGATCAGGCCGTAGAGAACAAACTCCTGCGCTCTGCCGGAGCTGAGTAATGATCAGCTGGTTTACTCATCACCCAACGGCAGCCAACCTGATGATGGCTGCCATTCTTCTGCTTGGACTAGTGGCGTTACCGGGCCTGCAACGAGAGACTTTTCCTGAAATCAAGAGCGACAAGGTTCAGGTACAGGTGGTCTACAAGGGGGCGACACCGGCAGATGTAGAAGATGCTATTTGTCGACGACTTGAGGATGCAACAGAGAGTGTCGTCGGGCTGGATGAGATTCGCTGTGAATCCAGCGAAGGATTCGGTTCAGCAACGCTGGAAATGGCAGAAGGCACAGAAATGGCACGATTTCTGGATGATATTAAATCCAGTGTCGATGCCATCTCTGATTTTCCGGATGATACAGAGTTACCCATCGTTGAAGAGCTAGGCAGAACCGATGCGGTAGTCTCAATTGCAATAACCGGCCCAAGTGACCCGGTCGCATTGAAAAGCTATGCAGAAGCAGTCAAGGAACGACTGAAAAGAGCATCTGATGTAGCCGAAATCAATATCAACGGTTTTTCTGATCACCAGCTTCGAGTTGAAATTCCAATACAACACTTACGGCAGTATGGTCTGTCTGTTGCTGATATTGCCAATAGTGTGCAACAACAGAGTGTCAGCGCACCCCTGGGGCAATTACAAGGTGATGAGGAAGATGTGCTGCTGCGCTTCAATGATCAGCGTAAAAGCGTTGCTGAACTACAAGAGCTTATCGTTATATCAGGTGAAACTGGCGCATCCATCAAACTCGGTGAGATTGCAACAATCACAGATCGTTTCGAGCTTGATGAAAGCAAGATTATTTTTGATGGTAAACGTGCTGCTGTTCTCGATGTGACCAAGACAAGATCACAGGATGTCTTGGCTGTTTATGACCAGGTGGCCGCTTTTGTCGAGGTTGAACAGAAGAGCGCCCCCAAGGGAATCAGCCTGGTGTTAACCCAGGACCGCTCTTCCAATGTGCGTGACCGTCTCAATATGCTTTTAAACAATGGCCTGATGGGTCTTGTTCTTGTCTTTCTGGTCCTGTGGCTCTTTTTCAGTCTACGTTACAGTTTCTGGGTCACAATGGGTTTGCCGGTCTCGTTTCTTGGTGGCCTTTTCATTCTTCCGATGATGGGCGTTACCATCAACATGATCTCCATGGTCGGCCTATTGATCGGCATTGGTCTGCTTATGGATGATGCCATTGTCATTGCAGAAAACATTGCTGCACGCCTTAGCCGTGGTGACAAACCGATGGAAGCAGCAATAACCGGTGTAAAACAGGTTCTCCCGGGAATCGCTTCATCATTTGCAACGACAGTCATGGTGTTTGGCTCCCTGGCATTTATTACAGGTGAGATCGGACAGATTTTACGTGTGATGCCAATCGTATTGCTTGTGATTCTCACGGTCAGCCTGATCGAGGCATTTCTGATTCTTCCCAGTCATCTTGGCCACTCGCTTGCACACATCGGAAAGCGTGAAGATTCTGCTTTTCGACAAACATTCGAAAAGGGCTTTGATACATTCAGGGACAAGTATTTTGGAGCGGTCCTGGATTTTTCTGTCGAGTATCGCTATCTCACCGTTGGCATCATTATCATGCTGATGTTGCTGGCAATAGCGATGCCGGTTGGAGGGAAACTCAAATTTGTAGGTTTTCCATCAATAGAGGGGGATATTGTAGAGGCACGTGTATTGCTACCCCAGGGAACCCCGCTGGAGTATACGGAAAAGATCGTTAAACAACTGACAGATGCGCTGCAGGAAACCAGTCTCCATTACACACCACTACAGCCTGACGAACAGGATCTGGTCACACACTACACCGTTATCTATGGGCAAAATCCTGACGCGAATGAAACGGGGCCACATGTGGCTCGTGTCATTGCAGATATTCTCAGTGGGGAAGTCCGTAATGCCCACCTCGAAGAGTTCAGACAGGTATGGCGTGAC
>NZ_MPRK01000097.1 GCF_002021095.1 Solemya elarraichensis gill symbiont
CTTTCACCAGCAGTGAATCTGAATGACCGTGATAGCAGCCCTCGAACTTGACGATCTTGTCGCGCCCGGTGAAACCGCGTGCAAGACGAATCGCGCTCATGGTCGCCTCGGTGCCGGATGACACCATACGCACCATATCCATCGACGGCACCAGTTCACACACCCTGTCAGCCATCTGTGTCTCGATCTCGGTCGGCGCACCGAATGAGAGCCCGTTGGAAACCGCATTGACCACCGCCTTGATCACGTCCGGATGTGCATGGCCAAGAATCATCGGGCCCCATGAACCGACATAGTCGATATAACGGTTGCCATCAGCATCGAACACATAGGCGCCTTCAGCCTTCTCAAAGAATATCGGGTTGCCGCCGACACCCTTGAATGCGCGCACGGGCGAATTGACGCCACCGGGAATATGCTGCTGCGCACCTGAAAAGAGCTTGCTCGACTGCTGGTGGGCATAACTCATTTTTTACGACTCCAAAAATAGTGTGCTGAATGACTCACTGGCACGACGAACATCAGCCTGCCCAAATACACCGTGGATAACGGCGAGCAGATCAGCACCTGCTTCAATTAATGTAGCGCCATTCTGCGCAGTTATGCCGCCGATGGCAACCACCGGCACCTGTAAATGCTGTTTTGCCGTACGCAACAACTCGATTGCTGCCTGCACTGCCTGCGGCTTGCTCTGCGAATGGAAAAAACGCCCGAAGGCGACATACGAGGCACCGCGTGCTTCCATTTCCAGTGCGCATTCAAGATTGTTGTAGCAGGAGATGCCGATTATCGCCTCGTCACCCAGCAGCTCACGCGCCTCTTCATAGGGTATATCATCACGCCCGAGATGGACGCCATCGGCACCGCTCTCCCGCGCCAGCTCGACGTCGTCATTCACCAGCAACAGCGCCTCTGCCGAATGACACAGTGGGCGCAACAACTCTAGTTCAGTAAGGGCGTCATCTCGATCTGCCCGCTTGTTGCGATACTGCACGATGGTGGCACCGCCCAGCAGCGCTGCTTCCACATCGTAGCACAGGTCCTGTGACAAATCCGGATCTGTAATCACGTAGAGCCCACGTCTGATCTGCATCATTGTGCCTCCCCTGCCCGTCCGGGAATCAATTGCCCATTACCAATGCGATACGCTCTCTGCAGGGCATCATAGGCAAAGGCCTGCGCCAGGCCGAGTGCCATCTTCAACGGCATACCACGTGCAATAAATGCTGCAATAGCCGATGCCAGGGTGCAGCCTGAGCCATGGTATTCACCCGGCAACCGCTGCCATTGCCACGACTCACTCTCACCGTCACTTGAATGCCAGCTATGCACAATTTCATCACCATCCTCGTGTGAACCCGTCAGCAGGAGATTGTCGACACCAGTTGCGAGTAAATTTTCAGCTGCCTGTTGGAGATCATCAGAACCACCGAGGCGGCGTGCTTCAATCGTGTTTGGTGTCAGCAAAAAACAACGCGGCAACAGCGCCGACATAATCGCCTCACGCAATGCCTTGCTGCTGGCCTCGCCGCCGCCACCTGCGGCAAGCACGGGATCAAATACCACTGGCACGCCTTCAAGCTGATCAAGTATGGTCATCACCGCAGCCAACGCATCAAGCGAACCGAGCATGCCGATCTTGACCACATCAATAGTGATATCTGCATGAATTGCATCAAACTGGCGCAGCATGATGGATGGATCAACAGGTTCAAGCGCCGACATGGAACAAGTGTCCTGCACTGTCAGCGCAGTAATCAGTGTCAATGGATGCGCGCCGAGTGTCGAGATAGTCTCAATATCCGCAGAGATACCCGCACCACCACCGGCATCATGACCGCCTATCGCCAGCACAGTTGCGCGCCGCGCTGCTGTGCTCTCTTCACTCTGTTGACTCATATCCTGCATGCCGGGGTTTTCCTTTGTCTTAATCAGACATCATGAGAGCCAATGCAGAAATTTTCAAGGCGTGGGAAACCATTTTGGGTCTAGAAATGCTTCTTGAAGTGTGGGAGGCCCTGACTACACTAGGATATTCTCTCCGGCACTTTTGGATTTATTTTCATTATGTTTAAGTATTAGTGGACAGACCACGTTTTCTATCAGAATTATAGGGGCAGTGTATAAATACCGGCGCCAAGCAAGACACAAATATAGTATGGTGAAAATAGTTTTTACTCTGACCCCAAATATTTGGTGGATCCAAAGGTTTTGCTTTTGTGGAAATGCCGAAACCAGGAGAAGCCAAGGCAGCAATGAAAAATTTGAATAATATGACTGTTGCCAGTAATAAGATTCGTGTCAAAAAAGCTGTAAACAAAGCGAAGTAATATCGGTGCATCGAAAGTTATGAGTAGTGAACAATTGAACAATCCCTTGCATGGCATAACGCTCGCGAAAGTTGTAGCGAGGTTAGTGGAGCATTACGGCTGGGATGAAATGGCCCAGAGAGTCGACATAAACTGTTTCAAGAGTGATCCATCAGTAAAATCATCACTGAAGTTTTTGCGTAAAACCCCATGGGCCAGAGATAAGGTGGAGGATTTGTATATTTCTACATTTGTAAAGCAATCCCCCTGGGGAAATGCCAAATAAATGGTACTAAGTAACCTGTACGGTGGTTATTGAAATCACTAGGCATCCTGCGCATAACAAACGCATGCAGTCAGGCCTGGTTATTAGGGGACAGACCACGTTTTCCATAAGAAACTTGGAGTATTAATGCGTAAATTTGGCCTGCCCCCTATTACAAGGCATTAAAGAAAGGTAAAACCACAGAATGAGCATTATCAGAATTGCAGCTTTTTCAGACGGCAATATTGGCGGCAACCCAGCAGGTGTTCATATTTCTGAGCAACATCCTTCTGTACCTGAAATGCGATCGATTGCGGCTGAGGTTGGTTACTCCGAAACCGCGTTTGCAGAACCATCCGAAGACGGTTGGCACGTTAGATATTTTTCACCTGAATCTGAGGTGCCGTTTTGTGGTCATGCAACTATTGCACTAGGTGGAGCATTGGCGAAAAGAAATGGAGCTGGTATATATTCTCTTGCCCTTAATGAGGCAAACATCACTGTTGAAGGTTTTGTTCAAGCAGGTAGCTACTCGGCCGCCCTGCAGTCTCCAAATACCCAATCAAAGCCAGCCGACCCTGAAACAGTACAAACTGCATTGAGGCTATTTGGGTACGAACAACAAGACCTTAATTTAAATATCCCGCCTGCGTTTGCCAACGCTGGAGCAAATCACCTGATCATTAGTCTGAACTCACGCAGCAAATTCAGAGCAATGTCATATGATTTGAATGCTGGTCGAACCTTCATGCATGATCTTGAATTAGTAACGGTTATGTTGGTTTATTCTGAAACAAAGCAACTTTTCCACACTCGAAACCCATTTGCATCCGGTGGAGTGTATGAGGACCCCGCCACCGGCGCAGCATCCGCCGCGTTTGCTGGATACCTTAGAGATATCAATTGGCCACACGCAGGCACTATAAACATAGTGCAAGGCGAAGATATGGGATCTCGCTCAATTATACGAGCTGAGTTAACTGATGCCCCAGGTTCTTCTGTCCGTGTTTCTGGCTCTGTCAGATTCATGGATGAATCAGAGCAATGATTGGGGTCAGTGTAAAAACATCCACGCACCTCAAGGCACCATTAAAGCATGGCGAAATTAGTTATTACTCAAAGCCTAAATGCAAACATGTCGTTTGTAACTGATTGACAGTACGTAAAATGCTATGACTTATAAGTGCCCTGTTTGTGGAAGTTCAATTGCAAGTTGGGTTGTTAGTAAAACAAATTTTGAGTGCCCGGATTGTAAAGCCTTATTAGTCTCAAACAGCAAACAAACGTTTAAGCAGAGCCTTGTTGTGGCGTTTGTTACCTGGCTTGTTTTTTTGGTCTGCATGCAAAACTACACCGGATCATGGGGACATGCGGCAGTTGTATCTATAGAGGGTGGCGGGATTCTGTCTGCGATAGTAGCAACGCTCTACTATCATCTTGTTGTGAAGATAAGAAGACAAAAACAATAAAGAACAGCCCAGGTTCTCCATAAAGATATCAGCGTATTTGGGGCAGTGTAAAAACAGCCGCGTCACACAAGACACCATTGTAGTATGGTGAAAATAGTTTTCACTCTCACACCAAGGTGTTTCGTTAGATGGCAAATACATGCCATAGGGATTGGTAGATATGGTCGATATCATTCATCGAGTAGGAATTGCAGCTTCTGCTGACGAAGTTTACAGCGCACTGACAACAAATGAGGGGCTGGCCAAGTGGTGGACAACTGATACTTCAGGTGCCGGGAGTGTTGGTTCAATTATCAAGTTCAGGTTTGATGGTGGCGGACCTGATTTCGAAGTTGTAGAACTACAACCAGATTCAGTAGTACGCTGGAAACACTCAGGTGAAATGCCAGGCCCTTGGATGGGTACAGAAGTATCGTTTCATTTGTCTCGTGGAGATAATCAAACGTACGTACTCTTCTCGCATTCCAATTGGAAAGAGCCGTCAGATTTCATGGGGCACTGCAGTACCAAATGGGCTGTATTCTTGCTGAGTCTTAAAGAGGCGTTAGAGAAGGGAGAAGGCAAACCGTTTCCGAATGACATTCACATAGATCACGATGAATGAACTGTGGGTTTAGGCAGCAGACCACATTTTCCATCGTAATCTGGGGCTGTGTAAATACACGCACCATTTAAGACACAGTTATAATATATCGAAAATAGTTTTTACGCCGGCCCTATATACTTAGATAGCTAACCATATAACAGGGCAATTAACTATTTACCGGTTATTGCGATGTTAGATTGAAAACGAGAATCAGATAATGAGTGGGTGTTGTGATGGTGGTTGTTCGGTTGATGCCCTGCGCGATGAACGACAGCGCGCAACGCTGAAAACCGTACTTGGCATCAACGCTGTCATGTTTATTGTGATTGCTGGCGCTGCATTGTACAGCGAATCAACAGCACTGTTAGCTGATAGTCTCGATAACTTCGGAGATGCCCTGACTTACGGGCTAAGCCTGTACGCTGTTGCCCGAGGTGGTAACACGAAAGCAAAAGTAGCCTTATTCAAGGGCATTCTCATCCTATTGGCAGCATTGGTCGTTTTGGCTCAAATCATTTACAGGCTATATGTGCCAAGTGTGCCAATCTTCGAAGTTATGGGTATGTTCAGTCTCATAGGCCTGGCAGCAAATTCGGTATGCCTCTTCTTACTTTGGCGGCATCGTCATGAAGATGTGAACATGAGCTCGGTGTGGGAATGTTCACGAAACGACATTGCGTCCAACATTTCTGTATTTTTGGCGGCTGGTGCTGTTTGGCTGACTGGGTCGGGATGGCCAGATATTGCGGTTGCTATGGCGTTGGTTTTACTCTTGCTTCGTTCAGCAGGCCGTGTCATCTCATCGGCAATGGTTGAACTTAGAGCAGCAAACTAAAGGCACCATTATAGTATGGCGAAAATAGTTTTTACTCTGACGCCAAATATCCGGCTTAGTGAGATTGGAAGAATCTTGTGTTTGTAGGCCATTTAGGAATAGGGCTTTCGCTTAAATCAGTAGAGCCAAGAATCAATGTAGGTGTTTTGTTATTTACATCGTTATTTCTAGATATATTACTTGGCATTTTTGTTCTGTTGGGCTTTGAACAAGTTCTCGTTCCTGAGAATTACTCAGATATTCATTATCTACATTTTTCCTTTCCGTATTCCCACAGTCTTATTGCTGCAGTGTTCTGGGCTTTAATTGTTTCTGTGGGAGCTTACGTTCTTTTAGCTAAGGAGCTTTCTTCGAAGTTAAAAGTATCTGCGCTCTTGGGCGCCTCGGTATTCTTCCACTGGGTGTGTGATTGGGTAGAGCATGCCCCTCAGCTACCGTTGTTTGGGAATGGTTCTAGTCTGCTAGGTTTAGGGTTGTGGAATAGTTTAGAAGCTGCATTGGTTTTAGAGGTTTTTCTCCTGATTATGGGCATGGCCCTTTATATTAGAGCTACAAAAAATATCAGTAGTAAGGCCAAGCTAGGAATGGTTGTTTTTATGTGTGTATTGTCAGGAGTGGCTGTAGTTGGCAAAATGTCAGTGACACAGGCACCTGATCAATTAGCTATCGGCGTTAGCATGGTCGTTCAAGCTCTAGTCGTATGTGCTCTGGCGGCCTGGATTGATAGGCCTAGAGTAAAAGCCGTATAACAAGCGCATGCAGTCGGACCGTTCCAGTCGGGAACTTGCACAACACAGGATTCAATTTGGTCTCAAGCCAAGAAACTGTATTTATCTTGTATATCAGAGCGCCATGGCCAGCATGGCGTCAATATTATTGATGGTAATTTCACCGCGATTGGTGACGAGCAAACCCTGTTTTTGCCAACGAGATAAATGTCGGGACACAATCTCCCTGGCCGTTCCTAGTTCAATGGCCAGTTCGGATTGTTTTATTTTTACAACCTGATCTTTACCCCTTTTTTCGATAAGCAATCCGGCCAGGCGATTTTCCACCGGAACAAATGCATGGTTAGCAAATCGTTCTATAACCTGTTTGAAGCGGGAACCAATATTGTTGAATATCCAGTGCTGAAACTCACTGGAACTGTCCATCCATTTATGAAACTGCTCCTTTTCCGTCCAGCACAACCATCCATCAGTTTCCGCAGAAGTGATATAGCTGAAATTTTCATCATGATCAGGTTAATCAGCGAGTGAATACACAGTTGACCCGGCTCAATCCGGTAAAGCAGTAAATTTCGTTCCTGATCATTTTGCAGTTGTACCCGAATCGTCCCTTGGCCCAACAAGACAAAACGATTACTGGGCTGACCGGGTTTGAATAAAGTATCACCCGCCTTGAACGTCTGCTTCTTCCAACTGTGATCACTTAAGCCCGGAAATGTGGCAGCGCTAGGAAATACGTCAGATAAGATGTGTTGTTCGGCCTGTTTTAATTCCATTTTGTTTTGTCGCTACACTGCAAAGGTGGCGATCAGGATAATGATCAGAGTCTGTATTATCCTACCAAAATCATTGATACGTATTTGATCAATGTCAGATCGAACATAACTTGCCTCACCTGGCCAAGGTGAGGGCTGTATCCAGCATGATGTAAAAGCCCGAAGCCGGGGTTTTAACGAATAGTTAGATCTTAAACCCTTCGGGCCAGTCCATACCTTCTGCAACAGACACTCTCTTCTCCTGAGATGCTTCAGGTACCGTGTTAAAACCAGCTGGCCAATCCATACCATCAGACACTTCGGTATCGGTGCTCTCTACTGCTGATTTTTCGCTAAAACCAGCTGGCCAATCAAAACCCTCGGCCAGTTCAGAAGCTTGTAGATGAGCAGCGCTAACCAACGCCAGAACAGCCAGTGATGCGACTAATTTATTCATGATCTTTATCTCATTAAAATTGGATAAGACGAGTATAGTGATCCGCGAATAAAAGTCATGTGACTTAGTCACTTAGCTGAGGGGTTATGTGATATGGTCACATGCATCGGCCTTCAGGGAATCGGTAGTTTGTACGCATTAATAGCGCAATTGGGGGCGGTGTAAAAATACCCGCACCACTCAAGACACCATTATAATATGGCGAATATAGTTTTTTACTCTGATATCAAATATTCAACATCAAGGCTCTATTATGTCCCACCCTCCATCAGAAAATAATTGTTATTTTTGCAGAGTTTCTAACGGCGAAACCGATCCCTTTATTTTTGAAAACAGGTCATTCTTAGGCGTTTTTGATACCAACCCGGTTAACCCGGGGCATGCACTAATCATCCCAAGAAGACATGTCGACTCAATCTTTAATCTGAATGAAATGGAGGAGGCGGATTATTTTGATGCGATCAGGGGAGTCAGAAGCGTTATCGAAGAAACAGACATGACATATCTCTATCAAAACATGCTTAACAGGGACTACCTGCACGACATGCCTAAGGGCCACATAGAAACGGTTTTAAAACTGCCTTTCCTGGGAAATAAACCTAATGCATACACCATTGGCAATAACGATGGAAGAGAAGCAGGAAGAAGCATTGACCATTTACATGTCATTCTTTTGCCACGTTATAAAGGAGATGTGGAGAACCCGAAAGGTGGCATTCGCAACGTAATTCCCTGCAGAGCAAATTACCAACGAAGGTGAATGTAAAAACTGCTTTAGGTAAAAATATGAACAATGAGATCGATTACACCAATAACCCGCTGCACGGCGTTGGACTAAAACAACTACTGGCTGAAATAGTTGATCATTATGGCTTTGAGATTCTCTTCGCCTACTTAAATATCAATTGCTTTAAGACCAGGCCGAGTATTGAATCCAGTGTGAAGTTTTTAAAAAAGACAGATTGGGCTCGTGAAAAAGTTGAAAACTTTTATTTGTACCAGTTTAAAAGCTTGCCCAGGGCGTCATTCGAGCAGTTTTCATTGCCTCCAAGAG
>NZ_MPRK01000098.1 GCF_002021095.1 Solemya elarraichensis gill symbiont
CACGACCCAGGGTAGCCTGACCAACAGGTACCTGAATTGGTGCGCCAGTCCCGGTGGCTACTGAACCACGCTTAAGACCGTCTGTTGAACCCATGGCGATTGAACGCACGACACCGTCACCCAGCTGCTGCTGGACTTCCAGCGTCAAGCCTTCAGATTCGATTTTGAGTGCGTCATAGACCTTTGGCATTGCGTCGCGTGGGAACTCTACGTCCACAACCGCGCCGATAATTTCGACCACTTTACCCGAACTCATTGCTGGTTCCTCGTTCTCTATCTAAATTCTTTCCGTGAATGGCCTCGGCCATCCGCTCAAATACTCTTATACCGCAGCAGCACCGCCGACAATCTCGGAGATCTCCTGGGTAATTGCTGCCTGGCGCGCCTTGTTGTAAACAAGCTGAAGCTCGTCAATCAGCTCACCGGCATTATCTGTTGCCGACTTCATCGCAACCATACGTGCCGACTGCTCACATGCTGCATTCTCTACTACCGACTGGTATACCAGGGACTCGACATAGCGAGTCAGCAAGCCGTTCAGTACATCTTTTGCATCCGGCTCATAGATGTAATCCCAGTGGTGCTTTAGCTCGTCACTCTCTTCACCCGCTATCGGTACCAATTGTTCTACTGTTGGTTCCTGCGTCATGGTATTGACGAACGAGTTATATGAAATATAGATGCGATCAAGTTTGCCTTCATCAAATGCATCCAGCATCACCTTGATGGTACCAATCAGATCGTTGATATGCGGTGCATCACCAAGATGTGTTGCCTGTGCCAGCATCTCTCCGCCAAAGCGGCCGAAGAAACCGGCTGCTTTCTGTCCGATTGTGCAAAAACTTACCTCAGCACCACTTTCTGCCTGCGCCTTAATTTCTTTAGCAAGACGGCGAAACAGGTTGCTGTTGAGACCGCCACAAAGTCCACGATCGGAGGAGACCACGATGTAACCAACACGCTTGACCTCGCGATCCTGCGTATAGGGATGCTTATACTCCGGATGTGACTGTGACAGGTGTGCAATAACATTGCGCATCTTGTCAGCATAGGGGCGTGTTGCGCCCATACGATCCTGCGCCTTGCGCATTTTCGATGCTGCAACCATCTCCATCGCGCTGGTAATCTTCTGGGTACTCTGTACCGAGGCGATTTGCGTGCGAATCTCTTTTCCGACAGCCATATCTTGTTACCTGGTTATTAAACGAGCCTGGATTACCAGGTGCTGTTTGCCTTGAACGCCTTCAGCGCATCGTGCATTGCACCTTCGATCTCTTCGTTGTAATCACCCGTGTCATTGATCTTGCTCATCAACTCGCTCTGTGACGAGTTCATGTACCCCATCATCGCCGCTTCGAAGTCGACAACCTTGTTAACATCGACATCATCGATGTAGCCTTCGTTGGCAGCAAACAGGGTCATCGCCATGTCAGCAATTGACATCGGCGCATACTGGCTCTGCTTCATCAACTCGGTTACACGCGCACCACGGTCAAGCTGGGCACGGGTTGCGTCATCGAGATCAGATGCAAACTGCGAGAATGCAGCCAGCTCGCGATACTGCGCCAGTGCCAGGCGAACACCGCCACCAATCTTCTTGATGATCTTGGTCTGAGCAGCACCACCAACACGTGATACAGAAAGACCGGCGTTGATCGCTGGACGAATACCGGCGTTGAACAGGTCTGTCTCGAGGAAGATCTGTCCGTCAGTAATCGAGATAACGTTGGTTGGTACGAACGCAGATACGTCACCCGCCTGGGTTTCGATGATTGGCAGCGCGGTCAATGAACCGGTCTTGCCTTTCACTTCACCGTTGGTGAGCTTTTCAACTTCTGCTTCGTTGATACGTGCAGCACGCTCAAGCAGGCGTGAGTGCAGGTAGAAAACGTCACCAGGATAAGCTTCACGGCCTGGCGGACGACGCAGCAGCAGTGATACCTGGCGGTATGCCCATGCCTGCTTGGTCAGGTCATCATAGATGATCAGTGCATCTTCACCCTTGTCACGGAAGTACTCGCCCATGGTGCAGCCTGCATAAGGTGCAAGGAACTGCATCGCTGCAGAGTCTGCAGCTGTAGCGGCAACGATGATGGTGTGAGCCAGTGCATCGTGCTCTTCAAGCTTGCGTACAACCTGTGCAACGGTCGATGCCTTCTGTCCAACCGCGACGTAGACACACTTAACGCCTGTGCCCTTCTGGTTGATGATGGCATCGATAGCGATCGCTGTTTTACCCGTCTGGCGGTCGCCGATGATCAGCTCACGCTGGCCACGGCCGATTGGCACCATGGAGTCGATTGACTTGATACCAGTCTGTACTGGCTGGTCAACCGATTTACGTGCGATAACGCCGGGTGCAACCTTTTCGATTGGAGAGGAGGCAGTAGCCTCAACTGCGCCTTTGCCGTCGATGGGACTACCGAGCGCGTCAACAACGCGACCAAGCAGTGCTTCACCAACCGGCACTTCCAGTACGCGGCCGGTACATTTGACCGGGTCGCCTTCTGAAAGGTGCTTGTATTCACCCATGACAACAGCACCGACAGAATCACGCTCAAGGTTGAGCGCCAGTCCGTAGACGTTGTCTGGAAATTCGAGCATCTCGTATGACATGACATCTGCAAGTCCGTGGATACGGACAACACCGTCGGCTACGGAGACAATTGTGCCTTCAGTCTGTGCTTCGGTCTTCGCGTCAAATTTTTCGATGCGGCTTTTGATCAGCTCACTGATTTCTGATGGATTGAGTTGCATGATGGCTTCTCGCTTATATTCCTAATTCGTTTGCCAGCTTGGTCAGCTGCCCTTGGACAGAACCGTCGATGACGAGGTCACCTGCGCGAATGCGCATGCCGCCAATCAGCTCAGGATCTTCACTAGTTGTCATGTTGATGTCACTGCCCAGCTTCGCCTTGAGGGCATCTGCCAGCGCCTGCTTCTGATCTTCGTCAATTGCATATGCACTGACGAGGTCAACTTCCAGCACGCCGCGTTCAGCGTTTTTGCGCTCTTCAAACAGTGTCGCAATCTGCGGAGCAATGACGAGACGGCCATTTTCAACCAGCAGACGGACAAGGTTTTCGGCCTCATCACTAAACTGCTCACCGCCAATCCCGAGGATCATTTCGGTCAGCTGCTGCTTGCTGATATTCGGATTGCCAACGACGTCGGACATTGCCGCATCGCTCATAACAGTTCCCAGAAGTTCCAGGGTCTGCGACCACTGTTCCAGCGTGCTGCTCTCTTTTGCGCGTGCAAAGACAGCATCAGCGTACGGTCGTGCAATTGTGATTGATTCCTGTGCCATGGTCGGCCCGCCTTACAGTTGCTTGGCGACAGCGTCAACGACGTCGCGGTGTGAATCAGCGTTGATTTCACGACGCAGGATCTTCTCAGCTCCTGCTACCGCAAGCTCACCGACTTTTTCACGTAGAGTCTCACGTACACGATTGGCTTCCTGCTCGATCTCGGCCTGTGCGGCTGTCAGCAGTCTGCCACCTTCGCTGCGTGCGTTCTCTTTTGCTTCATCAATGATGCCGGAGGCACGCTTCTGTGCCTGGCCAATGATCTCGGCAGCCTGTGCTTTTGCTTCACGCAACTCGTCGGCTGCATGCTTCTTTGCCAGTTCCTGCTCATGCTGACCGCGTTCTGCAGCCGCAAGACCATTGGCAATCTTGCCCTTACGCTCTTCGAGTGCAGCCATGATCGGCGTCCACACGAATTGTTTGGTAAACCAGACAAAGATGGCAAAAGCGATCATTTGTCCGAAAAGGGTCAGATTGATGTTCATTCTGCTTCCCCGTTAGTTAATAAAGAAAGGTTTCGGATTCTGAAGCTCTATCTTTACGCAACAGCGAACAGAATGTACATAGCCAGACCAACAGCGATCATCGGTACCGCGTCAACAAGACCCATAACGATGAAGAACTGGGTACGCAGCATTGGAATCAGTTCCGGCTGACGTGCAGCGCCTTCGAGAAAGCGTGCGCCAAGAATACCGATACCGACAGCGGCACCGAGAGCGCCAAGGCCCATCATCAGAGCGCCGGCGATGTACAGCAGTGCGTTAGCCATTTCCATGATTGTCTCCCGTAAAATTTCTGGTTAGGTGTTAATAATTAAAGGTTAATTCGTTTAATGCTCGCTATGCGCCATGTCCATGTAAACTACTGTCAGCGTCATAAAAATGAACGCCTGCAGTGTAATAACAAGGATATGGAATACAGCCCAAACAAACTGGAGTGCGCCACCAAAGACGCCCATCACGATACCGGCACTATACATAAGTGCGATCAGGATGAAGATCATCTCGCCTGCGTACATGTTACCGAAGAGTCGCAGTGAGAGAGAGATCGGCTTGGCGATCAGTGAAACAAATTCGAGGAAAAAGTTGACCGGGATCAGCAATACCTTGACGACGATATTATTCGCCTGGAAAGGCTGCAGTGTCAGCTCGCCGAGAAATCCGCCAACGCCCTTGATCTTGATGCTGTAATACATAGTCAACAGGAACACGCCGATGGCCATGCCAAAGGTAGCATTCGGGTCCGTACTTGGAACAATTTTCTGGAAGTGAACCCCGAGGAGGCCAAGCAGCCACGGGATCAGGTCAACAGGGACCAGGTCCATCAGGTTCATCAGGAAGATCCAAACAAAAGCCGTCATGGCCAGTGGCGCTACCAGGTCATTCTTTGATGTGAAGGATCCACGCACACTCTCGTCGATAAAATCGACAATCCACTCAACGAAGTTCTGGAAACCACCGGGAGTATCAGACGATGCGCTTTTAGCTGCGCGTGCGGCGAAGAAGATGAAGAGAATGCCGAGGCCAAGAGACCAAAGCATGGTATCTACATGAATTGCCATAAAGCCCATTTCAGCAGCTTCTTCTGCAGAATGCGCCATGCCCCATGAGCCATCAGGATGCTGACCAAATGTAAGATTAGTCAGGTGATGCTTGATGTATTCGCTCGATGTCAGGGTACCAGATGCCATATTCAGCCCTTGTTCGCTTCTTTTCCGTACGTGGCGACCAGCAAGCTGGCTGTCACATGTACGATAAAATAGGTTACCAACATAGCCACAAGACTCAGATTCTCATAAAAGAGTATTGCGGCCAGAAATATAATGCCGGTTAATACCAGCTTGGCAAATTCAGCGACATACAGCTTGGTCAGCAGTTTGCCCGGTTTTTGTGCCTGGTAAGCACTGAAAACCCAGTATCCGAAAACTGCATTGGCCAATGATGCGCCAAGTCCACCAATTAGTGCGGAGACAGCCTGATCCTTTCCAATCAGGAAAGCAGCTGCCGAAATCAGCAGTGTCAGGATCAACTGTCTGATGACGACACTACGAATTTTTTCTGACGGCAGATTTTGCACGCTTTTTTTGCCTACAGCTCCGTTCTAATCGCGCGCAGTATAAGGGCTTGCGACCATAAGGTCAAACGATAGAGACATAAAACTGTTTATAAGCTATATAAGCATTATCGCACACAGTTAAATTTGCCATACAGATCAGTATATTGCGGTGCAGCATAGCGTTTAGGACGCTATGTCAACTTTCAGTTGTCCGAACTGCCCTCTGTACTCGTATCACTAGTAAAAATCGTGCCCATGCACTCGGAACAGGGTGGTAAAACGCCCGCTTTTTTAATCTGCGTCCTGTGCCCGCACTCGGTACAGACGAAAATTCCCGGAGCGACAATGTCATCGGTTTCATAATTGGAACGCGCCTTGTCCGACAAGGCCTTTAGTGCGAGCGTGGTCTGGTCGGCAGCTTGGGAAAAGAGGCTCAACAGATGATCACTGAACACCTCGCGTTCAAATCCAAGCCAGGTCTTCAGGTCATCGCCGGTGTCCTGCAGGTACCTTGCTGCATCTTCAACATCACGCTTCAGGTACTCAGCGACGCGCTCGGATTCCTCCTTGGTCAACTCATTGAGCTCAACTGCACGCTCATGCGCCTTGTCAACAGCATCGTGCATGAAATGCCCGCTCCTGTCGGTGATCTTGTGCGTATTCTCGATCGCCCGTTCAAGCATGCGCTCGTAAGCGACACCGATGGCGTCAACCATCTCATGGGGTGGTTCAAGATCTTTCATTTCGAATGCTCCGAATCCTCTCTTATATTAAGTATAGGCTACCGCATTCCGGTCGTGAATACACCAGACTGTCAGACTGGTGTAACATCTGGATCAAATCACACATAACAACATTATTAATGGAGCGCCCCTATGAGTTCGGGAGCCATCTCAATACCTGAACAATTCCGCCTTACAGCTCGCATCCACGCCGATCAGGAACTGGTTGTCACGCAACAGCAGACTCACAGTTTCAGTGACATTGACGCATCTTCTGATCGCATCGCGGCAGCTCTTGCCCGGCAAGGCATCGGCAAAGGCGCAAGCGTGTCTTTGATCTCGTGATGTAAAACGGGACATCCAAGTCGCCCTTTTACACTCGATCTTCGACAGCCTTTATTGCTGGCCTGGCATGGCATCGTCAAGACCGGGGCCACGGTTGTACCACTCAACCTGCTCATTGCAGCGGACGAGATCTGCTACATTCTGGGCGATGCTGAAGTCAGCGGCATCATTTACCACCAGGCCATGGCAGAGAAAGTCGGCGCATTTCGTGACCGTCTCAACGGCGTTGGTCTGTGGGTAGCGATCGGCGAACCGCAGTCAGAGAGTGATCAGCGTTTCTCCGCGTGGCTCGAAGAAAGTGGCAATACACCAGCAGTGACGTTCGATCCGTTTGATGATGTTGCCGTGATTCTCTACACGTCCAGAACTACCGGGAACCCCAAGGGCGCCATGCTCACGCACCACAACCTGGTTTCAAACAGCTTCAGCGTGGTAGAGGGCTTGCAACTGCGTCCCGGTGAGGATCGCCTGCTTGTGGTATTGCCGATGTTTCACTCCTTTGCCGCCACGGTCGGGGTACTGACCCCCAGCCTGCACGGCCTGACACTGGTGCCCGTGCCCGCTTTTGATTCTGTGCTCGTCAGTGAAACCATTGCCGCAACGGGGCAACCATCTTTCTTGGTGTGCCCTCGATGTATGGCGTCATGCTGCGCCTGCCTGAAGAACATACTGCCAACTGGTCCGGCATCCGTTGCGGTATCTCTGGCGGTGCTGCCATGCCGGTTGAATTAATGCGCCAATTTGAAGCACGCTACGGCTTCCCGATTCTTGAAGGTGACGGACCCACCGAGTGTTCGCCTGTCACCTGCGTAAATCCCTTTGACGGCGAGCGAAAACCCGGATCGGTCGGTTTACCTGTTCCCGGTGTTGAAATGGCGATATTTGACGTGCAGGGTGAGCAACTTGCAGATGATGAAATCGGCGAGGTGTGCGTGCGTGGCGCCAACGTCATGAAAGGTTACTGGAAGCTGCCGCAGGAGACTGCTGAATCGTTTTACGGCGAATGGGTGCGCACCGGTGACCTTGGCTATCGTGATGGGGATGGCTACTTCTTTCTCGTCGATCGCATCAAGGACATGATTATCGTCAACGGCATGAATGTCTACCCGCGCATGATCGAGGAGGTACTTTACAAGCACCCGGAGCTGATCGAGGCTGCTGTCGTCGGCGAACCACACACCACGCACGGTGAGATTGTCGTCGCCCACGTTGTGGCAAAAGATGGATCCAATCCGGTCAGTAGCGATATTCGTGCTTTCTGTCGCAAACACCTCGGCCAGCACCAGGTTCCGCGCAAGGTTATTGTTCGTGACAGTTTACCGAAGAACGCGACCGGCAAGATTCTCAAGCGTGAATTGCGCAAGGCAGGAGAGGTCGAGCGGGGAGTCGAATAACTTTATTCAGGTGTCGGAGACCCCGACACCTGTAATTGATCACTGAATGTGTTCGATGATGCCTTCGAGTTCGTCGAGTGAGTTGTAGCTGATCTCGAGCTTGCCCTTGCCCTTTGGACCGCTCTTGACCTTGACCGAGGCTCCGAGTTTCTCCGTCAGGTCGCGCTCCAGTGTCAAGATGTTGGGATCGGCAACCGGCTCCGGCTTTGCCGGCTTGCTCTCTTCGCCACCCTGCATACGACGTACCAGGCGCTCGGTTTCGCGCACAGAGAGCCCCTGGCGCACAACCTTGTTGGCAGCCTCCACTTGCTGACCGCCCTTGAGTCCGAGAATGGCGCGAGCATGCCCCATTTCAAGCTTCCTCTCATCCACCATGCGCTTGACTTCTGCCTCGAGGTCGAGCAGACGAATGTAATTGGTCACCGCGGTTCTGGATTTACCGACAGCCTGGGCAATCTGCTGGTGGGTCAAACCAAACTCACTGATGAGGCGCTGCAGGGCATCTGCCTCCTCGAGGGGATTGAGGTCATCACGCTGGATATTCTCGATAAGTGCCATCGCCATGGCTGACTTGTCATCAACATCACGGACAACAACAGGCACTTCCGACAGGCCTGCAAGCTGTGCTGCACGCCAGCGACGTTCACCGGCGATGATTTCGTACTTGCCTTCACCGATTGGACGCACCACGATCGGCTGCACTATGCCCTGTTCTGTAATGGAATCTGCAAGTTCCTGCAACTTCTCCTTGTCAAAATTACGTCTTGGCTGATAGCGGCCGCGTTGTACAAGATCAACACCCAAGTGGGCAATACTGTCACCAGTCGCTGTGGCAGTGCTCTCATTCTGATTGTTGCTATCTGTCTCTGCTACTTTCTCAGACGCTTTACTCGCACTACTCAGCAGTGCGTCCAGTCCGCGCCCCAATCCTCTGCTCTTTGCCATTAAAATTCTCTATCTCATTCCGATTTTGCCGTCACGTCGCAAAATCTCGTTCGCCAAACAAGAGTAGGCCGCTGCACCACGTGAAAACTGGTCATACTGCAACAGGGGCAAGCCGTGACTCGGCGCCTCTGCAACACGCACATTCCTGGGGATGACCGTACGGTAGACCTGGTCACCAAAATGGGTCAGCAGCTGTGCCGACACCTCGCTGCCAAGGCGGTTTCTGGAGTCGTGCATGGTGCGCAACAGCCCCTCGACTTTCAAACGCGGATTGGGTCCCGAGCGAATCTGCTCAATTGTCTCAATCAGAGACGAAAGGCCTTCGAGCGCATAGTATTCCGTCTGCAGCGGCACCAGCACACCATCAGCTGCAACCAGCGCGTTGAGCGTCAGCATGTTGAGTGATGGCGGACAATCGATAAGGATGTAGTCATAGCGGTCAGAAACCTGCTGAAGCGCATTACTGAGACGGCGCTCCTTATCATCAAGACCCATCAGGCCGACCTCGGCCGCTGTCAGGTCACTGTTTGCCGGCAACACATCGAGCTTTGCCGCTTCCGAACGCATGATTGCGTCATTGATATCACACTGTCCCAACAGAACTTCACAGCTGGTTTTTTGCAGCGTGTACTTGTCTACCCCGACACCCATAGTGGCATTGCCCTGGGGGTCGATATCGACGAGAAGAATGCGTTGATCCTCATATGCAAGAGAAGCTGCAAGATTGACCGCAGTTGTGGTTTTGCCCACGCCACCTTTCTGGTTTGCTACTGTCAGGATTTTTGCCATTCTGTTAAACACTCTCACTTAAATGCTCGAAACATCATACACTGTGCCAACAGTTTTTTTCACCTGCCGGAAAAATTTTATTCCTGCGTGAGGGCTATTCTCACGAGATGCCTGTGTGCATCGATTCCCGGAACCTGCAAAGAGGTCACTTCGATCTCCAGCGGCATCCCTTTCAGTGCATCGATTTCCTGCTGCGGCTTAACACCTTTCATGGCAAACAGCTGCGCACCAGCTTCAAGCAGGTGGCGAGTCCAGTCGAGCATGCGTCCCAGCTCGGCAAAGGCTCGTGAGGTGATGGCCACAGGCATGGTTTCCGGCTGCCATGCCTCGATACGGGAGTGCATCACGCTCAGATTATCCAGACCCAGTTCCAATTTCGCCTGGGTAAGAAAGCGGGTTTTCTTGCTGTTGGAGTCGAGCAGTGTGATTTGCGTATCCGGCTTTGCTATCGCGAGAGGGATCCCGGGCAAACCGCCGCCACTGCCGATATCGAGAATCGGACCCTCGGGAAGCAGCGGAAGGATAGCCAGCGAATCGAGCAACTGCAGGGCCACGGCCTGCTCCTGGTCACGAATCGCTGTCAGGTTATAGGCACTGTTCCACTTGTAGAGCAGGGCGAGAAAATCGAGTAGTTTTTTCTGCTGCGCCTGTGACAAGGTCAAGCCCAGTGCTTCAACTCCTCGTGCAAGCTCCTCTTTCTGACCCATGAATATCAGGCGCGCCGTTTTTTGAGATGAATCACCAGCAGTGATACAGCTGCCGGCGTGACACCTGGAATGCGTGCAGCATGGCCAATGGTTGCCGGACGCTGGTGATTGAATTTTTCACGCAGTTCGGAAGATAGCCCGGTGACATTGTCGTAATCAAAGTCCTCGGGGAGTTTCATGCCGGCGCTTTCACGGGTGCGTTCGACATCCATCTGCTGGCGATCGATATAGCCCGAATAACTTGCCTGGATCTCTACCTGCTCTGCGACCTTGGGATCTTCCACGCCAGGTCCTACGCCGGCAATCTGCATCAGTTTTGCGTAGTCCACCGCCGGCCGCGTCAGCAGATCGATGGCTTTCGCTTCTCGGCGCAGTGTATCGCCAAGCAGCACCTGCATCTGCTCATCACTCATATCGGCAGGGCGCACCAGGTGTTCGCGCAGCCGCTGTTGCTCTTTTTGAACCTGTTCACGCTTTGTATCAAAAGCCTGCCAGCGCACGTCATCAACCAGCCCCAGCTTGCGACCCGTCTCGGTCAAACGCAGGTCGGCATTGTCCTCGCGCAGCAGCAGGCGAAATTCGGCGCGGCTGGTGAACATGCGGTAGGGTTCCTGCGTGCCCATGGTTACCAGGTCATCGACCAGTACGCCTATATAGGCTTCATCGCGCCGCGGCACCCATGGCTCCTGTCCACGGGTCTTCTGTACCGCGTTGACAGCTGCCAGAAGTCCTTGTGCAGCGGCTTCTTCATAACCCGTGGTGCCGTTAATCTGGCCGGCGTAGAAAAGATTCTCTATATAACGGGTTTCGAGTGACGGCCTGAGATCGCGTGGATCGAAATAATCGTACTCAATTGCATAGCCCGGACGCATGATGCGGGCATTCTCGAAGCCCGTCATTGAATGTACAAGACGCTGCTGTATATCAAAGGGTAGTGAGGTCGAAATGCCGTTGGGATAGACCTCGTTGACGGTCAACCCCTCCGGCTCGATAAAAATCTGGTGCGAATCCTTGTCGGCAAATCGTACGATTTTGTCCTCGATGGAGGGACAGTAGCGGGGGCCCGTGCCCTCGATGACACCCGCATACATAGGCGAACGATCAAGCCCGGAGCGGATGATGTCATGCGTCTCTTCGTTAGTCCGCGTGATATGACAGCTGACCTGCTGCGGGTGCTCGCTTGCATCACCGAGATAGGAGAAGGAGGGCACCGGAGTGTCACCCGGCTGCTCCTCAAGTTTCGAATAATTGATAGTACGGCTGTCGATACGCGGCGGCGTGCCCGTTTTGAGCCTGTCGACTCGCATCGGCAACTCGCGCAGGCGTTGCGACAGCGCGTTGGATGGCGGATCGCCTGCGCGGCCGCCCTCGTAGTTCTCCATACCGATATGAATGAGGCCGCCAAGGAATGTACCGACGGTCAGAACCACTGCCTCGGCCCGAAACTTGAGACCCATCTGCGTAATAACGCCAACGATACGATCCTGCTCGACGATCAAATCATCGACCGACTGCTGGAACAGATCGAGTCCGGGCTGGTTCTCTACTGCGCGGCGCACCGCGGCCTTGTAGAGAATCCTGTCTGTCTGGGCGCGCGTTGCCCTGACCGCAGGACCTTTTCGGGAATTCAGAGTACGAAACTGGATGCCGCCGAGATCTGCAGCATGCGCCATCAGGCCACCCAGCGCATCGATCTCCTTGACCAGGTGTCCCTTGCCGATACCGCCGATTGCCGGGTTGCAACTCATCTGGCCCACCGTCTCTATGTTATGCGTCAGCAGCAGCGTCGATGCGCCCATGCGCGCAGCCGCCAGCGCGGCCTCGGTGCCCGCGTGACCGCCGCCGATAACAATGACATCATATTGCTGCGTAGAAAACATGAAACCCGTACAATCAATTGAATTAGCTGCAAACGCGAATTTTAGCAGGAAAAAGAGCGCGTTATGCTTTCGATGTGTAAAAAACAGAAGAGTTCGACAGCAGGATCCGACAGATGGGCGGTAACAACGAAACTGAAGGCGTCACCAAGTACAGGCTGGATTTTCAACAGGCACCACTTCCACAGCCTGCGCTTGCGCTGCAACTGGAGCCTTGGCGCCAGCGTCTGTGTGCGCTCGGGCTGATCGGCGGCAACAATCCGGCTCGCTACGACGGCCTTGGCTTCGGCAACCTCAGTCATCGTATCAAGCCCGGCTCTTCCGACTTCGTCATCAGCGGTACCCAGACAGGCCACCTCGAAAAAATGGGCTCCGAAGCCTATGCGCTGGTGACCCTGTGTGATCCGGCAAGCAACACCATTCGTGCACAGGGCGAAACGCCCCCATCGTCTGAAGCCATGACCCATGCAGCAATCTACTCGGCAGCGCCTGGAGCACAAGCAGTCATA
>NZ_MPRK01000099.1 GCF_002021095.1 Solemya elarraichensis gill symbiont
GTGACCTCGTCATGCTGAGATCCGAATGTCGATTCGAAAATAACCAGCGAACGTGCGAACAGAGGTTCTGCACGTTGATGCTTGCCCTGGTCAACATAGAGAACAGCAAGATTGTGCAACGTGATAGCAACAGACGGATGTGACTTGCCGAGGGCCGCCTCCTGGATTTTCAGCGCGCCCTTGTAGAGCGACTCCGCCTTGCGGTATTTAGCCTGCTTTCTGTAAACAGAGGCAAGGTTACTCATAGCTGTCGCTACATCCGCATGTTTTCTTCCCAGCGCTTTTTTCCTTGTCTGCAACGCCTGCTTAAAAAGGTGCTCAGCCATATCGTATCGTTCCTGGCTGAAATAGAAGAAGGCCAGGTTGCTCTGGCTCGCAGCAACAGAGAGATGATCGTTACCAAGTACTTTCTGGCGGATATCAAGCGCGCGCCTGAACATGGGCTCAGCCTGGTCGTGCAATCCCTGGGCCTCGTAGGCAACTGCGAGGCTATTCATACTACTGGCTACTTCTGCGTGCTCAGGTCCATACGCCTTCCGGTAAATCTGAAGCGCTCGCAGATAGAGCGGTTCCGCCTTTTTGAATCGGCTCTGTTCATTGTAGAGCGCTGCGAGACTGTCCAGGGCAATCGCGACTGAAGGATGCTCAGGCCCGAAAAGCTCCTCTCTCATTTTGAGAGAACGCTTGCCAAACTTCTCGGCATCCTTGAAACGCCCCATGGCGCGGTAAAGGTTCGAAAGATTACCGAGGCTGTTTGCCACGTCTTTATTTTCGTCATACAACTGCTTGCGCAGTGACAAGGCACGTTTGAAGGCGGCTTCCGACTCACTGTATTGGCCAAGGGATTTGTGCAACAGGCCGATATTGGTATGGGCGCTTGCGACAGCCGGATGCTTCTTTCCCAGCTCTTCTTTAGCAACCGACAAAGCTGTTTTGGCAACGGACAGGGCCTTTGTGTAATCCCCCTGGCTGTAGAGCGTGGTGACAACCCGGTTGAGTTGCTGCCACTTACCCTGCTGTGCATAGACTGCAACAGATGCAACCAGCAGCATAGTGGCCACAATGATTCTGGTCATCGTCATCAAATTCTCCTGGAGAAGCCTCTCTTGAATTCCGCACATGGTGGGGCTCATGCAGGTCACCCGTCAGGCTGAATAACAGGATTATATCACCCGTGTTTGATAGAATCCGAAGCATAAAATAAAGCCCGAGCGCCAAAACCGGTGAAATTGATGAATACATCAACAGACAATACAACTTCAGCGCGTAAACCGAGAATCCTTTGGGCAAATTACTATTGCCTGCTTGACAGTTCGAGCGGTGCCTCCATGGCCGTACGCGAGATGTTAATACAGCTGGCAAAACGCGGATATGAAATAGCCATTCTAGGCGCTACTATTTTCGATGCGGACAAGGGCAAAACCAAACTTTCAAAAAGCGGCATCTTCAGCAAGGAAAACCTGGGGAAATTTGCCACCATCGCTGACGGCGACATGCACCACACATTACTGGTCACCCGTTCGATCGTCCGGAGCCAGATCGGCACTGATGAAATCTTCAAGTGGGTTTCCCGCTACACCGCCACTCTGCACGAGTTCAAGCCCGACCTGGTCTACTTCTATGGTGGCCTGATTAGCGACTGGAACATCGCAGATGAGGCACGCGCACGGGGCATCCCCGTGGCTTTCTATCTTGCCAACGGTAACTACCATGGCGCACGCTGGAGTCGGGATATTGACTTGATACTGACTGACAGCAGGGCAACAGCTGACATGTACCATGAGCGCAGCGGCATCCCCGTCACACCTATAGGCGCATTTATCGATCCTGAGCCCGTGATTGCGACGCAACAGGAGCGCAAGCATGTCTTGTTCATCAATCCCTCGTGGGCCAAGGGTGTCAGCATCGTCATAATGCTTGCACTGTTGCTCGAAAAGAGTCGACCGGACATCATTTTCGAAATTGTGGAGTCTCGTGGCAACTGGCAACTCACGTTTGATGCAGTTTTAAAAGAGCTTGGTCAGGATCGTAAGGGCCTCGACAACATTGTTGTTACATTCCATACAACCGATATGCGCCCTGTCTATGGCCGTGCCAGACTGCTTCTGGCACCCAGCCTGTGGTGGGAGAGTTCGGGACGCATCCTTGCCGAAGCGATGCTCAACGGCATCCCGACACTGATTACCGATCGAGGCGGCATGCCCGAAATGATCGATGACGCTGGCTATCAACTTCACCTGCATGACCTGATGCATGAGAAACCCTATACACGCCTGCCGAAGAAGGAGAAGATCAACGAAGCTGCTGACTGGATTACCAGCATGTATGATAACGATCAGCTTTACCAGGAAGAGGTCAACAAGGCGTATGCAGTAGGAAAACGCCTGCACAGCCTCGAGGCCAGTACAGCAAGATTCGAAGCCGCCCTGCAGCCACTGCTTGAGCAAAAAGCCGGAGATAGCGATCTTGCTGAAAAACTGAAATCAACGCACCGACACGGTCTTGCTGATGCACCCAAGCCTCTTCCGCAAACACCTGATCCAGCATAACAGCTAGAATAGATGAAACATTCAGACGATCCCGGATAACTATGCCAAAAGTCTCTGTTGTCATGCCTGTCTACAATCGCCAGTCAATGGTGAATGAGGCAATTGATTCAATTCTGAAACAGGATTACGGTGATTTTGAGTTCATCATAGTCAACGATGGTTCAACCGACTCTACGGCTGAGATACTCGCAAACTACAATGATCCTCGCCTGCAAATTGTAGAGCTCCCTGCAAACTGCGGGGTTTCCATCTCACGCAATATTGGAATGAAATGCGCCTCCGGCGATTACATCGCGGTGATGGATTCAGATGACATCGCATTTCCAGGCCGCCTTACGGCACAGGTCTCATTCATGGATACGCATCCGGATGTGCATATTCTTGGTACGGATGCTGTCAAAATCGTAGATGGCCAGGAAGTTAAAATGAGGCATCCACAGGACGATGCTGTAATTAAGTCACGCCTGCTTGCACTGGACGGCTCTTCGATGATTCATCCCACGACCATGATGCGCGCCAGTTTTCTCAGAATGAACTCCATCCAATACCCCCTGTCTCGCACTGACAGTGATCACGGTCTCTGGACCGAGGCGATGGCTGCTGGTCCAAAGTTCCATCTTTTGAAACAGCACCTGCTCACATACAGGCGCCATGACAGCAACATCACCGCAGAAACCGGCACAAACCTGCGCAAACTCCATTCTGACAAGGTGCAACATAGAATAAAGCTCCTGGGGCTATTTTTTCCCGATCTGGCACATGCGGAAACGCTCGCCATTGCACGCATGATGGAAAGTGGAAGGCCACTGCAAATTAGCGAAGCCTGTGCTGCCTTGGCTGCGGCCAAAAAGGCGCAGAAGTATACAATTTCGCAGTACGGGGAATCACGTGAACTCCTCAGCAAATTGATCGGGCATTATGTTGCCGAAGTCACACAGGCACTTTCCGGTAACAGAAACAGATCGTGAACGGGAACATATAAGTGATTAGAAAAGTTATCTTTTTGCCATATTAAGACAAAATGCCAATGAAAAATTCTCTATGAAGCAACCTGCATCTCAACAACAGACACGAAGTGAGTGGCTTTCCTTTTTGATAAAGATTGCAACTCCAGTCCTGGAAAATGGTGCTAAAGGAACACTGAAGCAAAATATGCCAATCGAGGGGCCAGAGCGTGATCAACGCATAAACGTCTCGCACCTGGAGGCTGTCGGCAGAACACTTTCGGGTATTGCCCCCTGGCTTGAGCTCACCGGCCTGCAGGGTGAAGAGGCTTTATTACAGTCCAATGCGCGCCAACAGGCACAATTGACAATCACCTCTATTACCGACAAGAACTCGCCGGATTTCCTCCATTTTGATGCCGGGGCACAATGCCTGGTTGACGCCGCCCTGCTCGCTCTCGCTATACTGCGTGCTCCACATGCACTGTGGCTGGAACTCCCGGAAGCAAACAAAAAAAATATTATCGAGGCACTCACTTCAACACGAAAAATTACGCCTGTTTTCAACAACTGGTTGCTGTTCTCTGCAATTATTGAGGCCTTCTTCTGCAAAGCAGGTATCACGCATGATTCCATGCGTATCGAATATGCGCTTAGGCAGATGCTACAGTGGTATGTTGGAGACGGATTCTATTCTGACGGTCCGGTTTTCCATGCTGATTATTACAATTCTTACGTAATACACCCGTTTATTCTCGCCATACTCAATGCCACCTCGCATACCAGGAAGTGGAAAAGCCTTACTCCGTTACAACTCAAACGTTCACAACGCTACTGTGAATTGCTTGAACGCTCAATTTCCCCGGAAGGTGCCATGCCGGTCACTGGCAGATCTCTGTCCTATCGGTGCGGTAACCTGCATGCACTTGGAGAACTTGCATTAACAAATCAACTTCCCACTACACTTCCCCCGGAGCAAGTACGATGTGCAATGACTTCTGTCATAAAACGCACACTCGGGCCAGAAAATACATTCACTGAAGATGGCTGGCTAACTATCGGTCTTTGCGGACAACAGCCCAGTCTTGCAGAATTCTACATCACAACGGGTAGTCTATACTGGTCGACTCTCGCCTTTCTTCCTCTTGGCATATCCCCGGACTCAACATTCTGGAGCAATCCTGATACGCAATTTACAAGCCAAAAACTCTACAGCGGGATAGATACCCCTGCGGACAAGGCAGAGGATGAGTAACAAAATCATCGCCGTCAGGTCCGATGGCAGGCTTGCAAACCAGATGTTTCAGGCCATGCTTGCATTTGAGTTGAAAAACATCGTCAAGGAAGCGCAAATAATGGGGCTCTCCCTGCCTGAATGGGGCTTGACGAGTCAGCCTCTGACACAGCGTACGCTTCGTGGCAGTGCACTACTATTACCCAGGCATCGCTTTAACTTTCACCAGGCTGCAAAAGCCCTTGCGGAAAGAGTGGTAAACTCTATTGTTATCGAGGGCTGGGGAATGCGCCTTGAATATTTCGGCCCTCCATCTCGCTACCAACAACTATTTCGGACTAATATCGCCCCTCAGCGACTCTCTGACAAGCAGCTACTTATCAACATCCGGGCTGAAGATATTGTGTCTGGATGGCATCCCAGCTACTTCCCACTGGCATTTTCATTTTATGAGAAAATAATCGATTCAACTGGCCTTGAACCTGTTTTCATGGGCCAAATCGGTTCAGACAGTTACTCACTAGCGCTCAAAGAGAGATTTCGCGGCGCCCGCTTTCTCGCTCCAAGGACAGCCATTTCAGACTTTCAAACAATACGCCACTCACAACATGTCGTTTTGAGTATCAGCTCCTTTTCATGGCTGGCTTCATGGCTGTCGGAAACAGCAATAAATATCCACGTTCCCGTAGCCGGCCTGTTTGATCCGCGTAACGGGGAAACAGACTTGTTGCCTGTGACAGATTCCCGTTATCATTTCTACGCAGTTGATTTTCCCGATATGCAACAGCGTCAATCTCTTGACTATGACGCATGGGCCGAACATGCTGATTCAAACCGACTTCTCAGTGCGGACGAAATCAACAAGATGTATCGACAGGCACAATGAGTGAACAGAGCAGCCAGGGATTGCTGCTTTTATTCAATTGCAGTCAGTGTACACCTGGTATTGTTATTCACTGTGTACTCATTGCATAAAAGTTGAGTTTGACGGCTGTTCCACCGAGCGACGAACGACCGATGTGCAATATACCCCCCAACCCGCGGGCACGTTCCCGCATAATCGCCAATCCATGATGATGTTCGAGCTGCTCAACACTCGGCATGCCGACACCGTCATCCTCGATCAGCAGGGTGACGCGGCCTTCACGATCACAATCGATCGACACGAAAGCCTCGTTGGCATCAGAATGGCGCACTACGTTGGAGAGTGCCTCACGAATGATCTGTACCAGGTTAATCTCGGCATTGGCGTTCAGCTGGCAGTACCCGATCCGGTTCTCCAGTATCAAGCTGGTTTCACCACGTTTACGGAAATCCTCTACTGTCTGCTCCAGCGCAGCCTCAAAACCACCCTCACCGAGGCGAAGGCGAAAAGTGGTGAGAAGTTCACGCAACTCGCCGTAGGCGCTGTTGAGTCCGCTGTGTAAACGTTCGAGAACCTCGATACTCTTTTCGTTGCCGGCCTGCGGCAATGCCTTGCGAAGCAGACTTACCTGTATTTTCAGATACGAGAGTGTCTGTGCCAGTGAGTCGTGCAATTCGCGCGCGATGACACTGCGTTCTTCCATCAGTGCAAGCTTACGGTTCTGCGATAGTTGCTGTTCACGCTGGATGGCCAGGGCGATATGGTGTGCCACCGTC
>NZ_MPRK01000100.1 GCF_002021095.1 Solemya elarraichensis gill symbiont
CGCAGGGCGTCCGGGGCAATAAAGGCTGTCGAAGATCGAGTGTAAAAGGGCGACTTGGATGTCCCGTTTTACATCACGAGATCAAAGACACGCTTGTTCTCGAGTTGCTCAGTGAACTGTACGAGAACGGTAGTCTGCAGCTCGAAGGCATGACAGATACGCCACTGACCTATCATGACCCATGCCAGATATCTCGTCGTGGCGGTGTCATTCAGCAGCCCAGGGAGCTGCTCTACCTGGTTGCCAGTAATTTTCAGGAGATGCCTGATACCGGCGATATGAACTGGTGCTGTGGTGGGGGCGGTGGTGTTAGCGCCAACGAGCGTGCCGATGAGATTCGACTACAGGCTTTCAACAGGAAAAAGAAACAGCTTGATGAGCTCAATGGTGTCGAGACTATCGTTACGGCATGTGCCAACTGCCGCCTGATGCTCGAGGATGGACTTGAGCACTACGAGTTACCTCACGAGGTCACAGGTCTGACTGAATTGATTGCTGATCACCTGAAGCAGTAGAGTTCATTATCGAACAATTTTGCTCAACGCATAAAAAAGGCGGCCATTTGGCCGCCTTTTTGTTTGCAGGAAGTGAAGTGATTTACTTCGCTGCCTTGCGCTCCTTGGTCTCTTTGATGACCACTTCAGCGATGTTCGCAGGACACGCGTTATAGTGCGAGAACTCCATGGAGAACTGTCCACGACCAGAGGTCATGGTACGCAGGTCACCGATGTAACCGAACATTTCGCTCAGAGGCGCGTCAGCTTTTACACGTACGCCAGTCGGAGTTGCTTCCTGTTGCTTGATCATGCCGCGACGACGGTTGAGATCGCCGATTACATCACCAACGTGGTCTTCAGGAGTGAAGACGTCAACCTTCATGATTGGCTCCATCATCTGCGGGCCGGCTTTTGGCATTGAAGCACGGTAAGCAGCCTTTGATGCGATCTCGTATGCGATTGCAGATGAGTCGACGGCATGGAAGCCACCATCAGTCAGGGTGACTTTGAAGTCCAGGCAAGGAAAGCCTGCGAGGACACCCTCGTCAGCACTGACCCTGAAGCCTTTCTCAATCGCAGGCCAGAATTCACGTGGTACGTTACCACCGGTAACCTTTGATTCGAATTCGTAACCGCTGCCTGCTTCGCCTGGCTCGATGGTGAAATCGATCTTGGCGAACTGACCTGAACCACCGGTCTGCTTCTTGTGGGTGTAGCTGTCTTCGATACGCTGCGTGATGGTTTCACGGTAGGCAACCTGTGGCTTACCAACTTCAACATCGACGTTGTGGGTACGCTTGAGGATGTCGACCTTGATATCGAGGTGCAGTTCGCCCATGCCCTTGATGATGGTCTCGCCGCTCTCCTCGTCGGTCTCGACGCGGAATGACGGATCTTCCTGAACCATCTTGCTGATTGCGAGGCCCATCTTCTCTGCGCCGCCCTTGTCTTTCGGCTTGATCGCGATTGAGATAACCGGATCAGGGAAAACCATGGGTTCGAGAGTAGCAGGCTGCTTGGGATCACACAGGGTGTGACCGGTCTGGGTATTCTTGAGGCCGATCAGGGCGATGATGTCACCAGCCTGTGCTGAATCGAGCTCTTCACGAGAGTCGGCGTGCATCTCTACGATACGGCCGATACGCTCGGTTTTACCTGTGTAGGTATTCAGAACTGTGTCGCCCTTGTTGAGCTTGCCCGAATAGATACGTGTGAAGGTGAGGGCGCCGAAACGGTCGTCCATAATTTTGAACGCCAGTGCACGCAGTGGCTTGTCGACGCTGACTTCTGCGAAATTACCGGTCTCGTTACCTTCGAGGTCAACTTCAGGCTGAGGGTCAACTTCAATCGGGTTAGGCAGGAAGTCGACAACCGCGTCCAGAACCAGTTGAACACCCTTGTTCTTGAATGCAGAACCACAGTAAGTCGGGAAGAAATCAAGAGCGATAGTACCCTTGCGGATGCAGCCCTTGAGATCGTCGATAGATGGCTCTTCACCTTCGAGGTAGGCTTCCATCAGGTCGTCATCCTGCTCGACAGCCATTTCGATGAGCTTCTCGCGATACTCTTCAACCTTGTCTGTCATGTCGGCTGGTACATCTTCAAGACGGTACTTGTGGGGATCGCCCGAGTCGTCCCAGATCCATGCTTTGCGAGTCAGCAGGTCAACGACGCCGACGAACTCATCTTCTGTACCGATTGGCAGAACCATGACCAGCGGGTTGGCACCGAGGACTTTCTCAACCTGGCCGACAACGCGGTAGAAGTCTGCACCGAGACGGTCAAGCTTGTTGACGAGGATAATACGTGCAACTTCTGATTCGTTCGCATAACGCCAGTTTGTTTCTGACTGGGGCTCAACACCACCGGAACCACAGAAGACACCAACGCCGCCATCGAGTACTTTCAGTGAACGGTAAACTTCGATTGTGAAGTCAACGTGTCCGGGGGTATCGATGATGTTCAGCTGATGGTCTCTCCAGAAACAGGTTGTCGCTGCAGACTGGATAGTAATACCACGCTCGCGTTCCTGGTCCATAAAGTCGGTTGTCGCTTCACCGTCATGCACCTCACCAATTTTGTGAGTTTTGCCGGTCAGGTTCAGAATACGCTCGGTCGTGGTGGTTTTACCCGCATCGACGTGAGCGAAGATGCCGATGTTACGGTAGTGAGTCAGGTCGGTCATGGTTGTACTCTATATAAGTTAAATACTTCCCGTATTCACGGGAAAGTGTCGAGGCAGTCTGCCCCGGGTGTAAAAAATGCGGTATTTTACCTGAAAACTTGCCTCGATAGGCAAGAAAATGATGAATTTTTCGAGTAATCGCAGCCTTTTGGGCATTTTTTGCTCCGTGAAGAGCTCAATCAGGTGATGACAGTCGGTGCGTCGCGCCCTGTCAGTTCGCCGATTTGGGCCAGTTCCAGTGCCAAATCGACCAGTGGTTTCATCACCTCGGCGGTCTCGGCCTGCTGGTTGGCCTCATCTCTCTCGATTTTCTCGAGATAGACACGCAGGGTAGCGCCTTCGGTTCCTGTGCCCGAGAGTCTAAAAATGATTCGCGCACCATTTTCGAAACCGATTCTGAGGCCCTGGTTGCTTGAAACAGAGCCGTCGACCGGGTCTGTGTAGCTGAAATTATCTGCGTAGGAGACCCTGTTTCCACCAAGCTCAGTGCCAACCAGTTGCGGGAGTGTTTGTGTCAACTGTGCTATCAGCTGATCGGCAATGCCCTTGTCGATCGCCTCATAATCGTAGCGGGTGTAATAGTTGCGCCCATAGGTTTTCCAGTGTGATCTGACGATTTCCTCGACGGATTCATTGCGTACTGCAAGCAGGTTGAGCCAGAAGAGAACAGCCCACAAGCCATCCTTTTCACGCACGTGGTTTGAGCCAGTACCGAAGCTCTCTTCCCCGCACAGGGTGATTTTGTCTGCATCGAGCAGCAGGCCGAAAAATTTCCAGCCCGTGGGTGTTTCGTAACTGTTGAGGCCAAGTTTTTCAGCCACGGCATCTGCTGCCTGGCTGGTTGGCATTGAGCGGGCAACGCCGCTGATGCCGTTTTTATAAGCTGGAATCAGGGTAGCATTGGCCACCATCACGGCAAGACTGTCGCTTGGAGTGACAAAGAAATTCTTGCCGAGGACCATGTTGCGGTCACCGTCACCATCGGTTGCGGCAGCAAAATCCACCCCGTTGTCGCCGCGTGTTTTTTCAACCAGTTCTGCAGCGTAAACAAGATTGGGATCAGGATGCCCGCCACCGAAATCCTCCAGCGGGATGCCGTTCATGACCGTGCCTTCAGGTGCGCCAAGCATCTCTTCGAAGATCTGTTTCGCATAGGGCCCGGTGACTGCGTGCATAGAGTCGATGGCCATGCTGAAGCCGGGCTTTGCGATCAGTGCGCGGATTGCATCGAAATCGAACAGCTGCGACATGAATTCGGCATAGTCATCTACCGAATCAATGATTGCAACCGGCATGCCGTCAAGTTCAGTTGTGTACTCTTCGTCAAGGCTGATATCGCCTGCATCGGAGATCAGGTACTCCTTGATAGTTTGACTCTCGGCAAATATAGCCTCGGTCAGGGATTCGGAAGCAGGGCCGCCATTGTCGCCATTGAACTTGATGCCGAAATCACCATCAGGTCCGCCGGGGTTGTGGCTCGCCGAGAGGATGATGCCGCCAGTTGTTTTGTACTTGCGTATCAGGTGAGAGACAGCGGGAGTCGACAGGATGCCGCCACGGCCGACAATACAGCGGGCAACACCGTTGGCAGTAGCCATGCGCAGAATAATCTGGATTGCTTCGCGGTTGTAATAGCGTCCATCACCACCGATGACGAGAACACCACCAGTCAGCGCAGGCACCTTGTTGAAGATCGATTGAACGAAATTCTCGAGGTAATTGGGCAACTGGAAACGGGTGACGCGCTTTCTCAATCCGGATGTGCCGGGGCGCTGGTCATCGAATGGAGTGGTTGTTATTTTTTGCTGTGTCAAGGGTCGTCAGCCTGTCAATCAAACATACCCACTATTTGATCACAGGTTGGCACTGCTTGTCAGTGCCTGCTTGAAGCCGCACAATAGCGGCATACACCTTTATCCGGTTTTCATCATGCTCGAATATGTCTTTTTTCACCAGCAGCCGATGCTGCAGTGTTGCGATTTTGTGCGTCAGCGCGGCCTTGATCCGCAAATGCAGGATTCATCAGAGGATTCACTGATTGTCTCGCTGCCAGAAGATAGTGTTGATGATAATCTCGCAGACGAAATCGACAACTTCTATGACAGCATGATGGACCTCGATCATGAGCTTTTCAGTGATACAGTCGAGCCGGATAGTGATGACTACCAGACGGCAGGCGTGGTGGTGAATCTCGCTGACGGCAAAACTGTGTATGCCGATGTGCCCGGAGACCTGCTCAAACGCGTGATGGAGATTCTCTCTCCCCAGGAGTTGGGGGATTTTGTCAATGCTATTGTCGATGCTGTTGAGAAGCCTGATGATCGTTCCCTGTGTCAGCGTAAGTAAGGCGGTTTTTTACCATGTATACGCGTTTATTCATCCTGGAATTAATAATAAACTAATGATGCCACAATCAATTATTGTCGAGAAAAGCAGTTGATGGATGCAGGTTCAGATAAGACCGGGATCGCACGGCTGAAGAGGTGGCAGCATGTTTCCGGAATGGGCTATGGCATTATGCAATCCTATCTCTCAGGTGAGATGAGTGTTTGTCTGAATGAAGATATTGACCTGTCTCGACTCGATACAATCATGTCTGATGTCCTGGGGGAATTACACCCGGTAACAGAGGCCTGTTCAGTAGAAGAGAAGCTGATGTCCCGTATTCTTTTCTGGGCCGCCGGGATTCAACGTCACTTCTCGATTCCCCTCTATCCTGGTTACAGGGTCATCGAAGAGACGATAGAGGCTGATAAGGGGATCGGCCGGACATTCAGATTTGCACTCCCCAGCACCCATTCACAAGCGACCCTTGCCGCGTTCCAATGGGTTATGACTACCTTGGAACATACATTGCTTAAAGATACAGGCGGTCAGCTAGCGACCGACAAGGAGTGTATTGATTATCTTCTGAAGCGTAAGCAGTCGCTCGGCAAATACCTGAAACAGTATGCGACGCGTGAAAAAACAACCTACGCTATATATCAGGCGGCATGGGAGATAGATATGCCGGTGCGCACCCTGGTTCCGGGTTACCTGATACTCGGTTATGCAGCCTGCAGCCGCATGATGAAAATTACCATTTCTGACCAGACGTCAGCCCTCGGAGTCGACATCGCGCTTAACAAGCTTGTGACCAGTAAAATACTGCATCGTATCGGCCTGCCTGAGCCTGGGTGCAGGCACGTTAAGGATCTCCAGCAAGCAGTCAAGATGGCGAGTGTGATTGGCTTTCCTGTGGTTGTCAAGCCATCAGACCAGGATCAGGGTAGGGGGGTGTTTGCCGACCTGCACGATGCTGCAGCAGTCGAAAAGGCGTTTCAGAAGGCACAAAAATTTTCGAAGAACATTCTGATCGAGAAACATGTTCCAGGATTTGGTCACCGCTTGACAGTTTTCAATGACAAAATCTATTCAGTGACCCGAAAAACTCCTGCCGGAATAACGGGTGATGGAGTCTCAGCAATTGGTGCACTGATTGCCAGGTCATCATGCCTGCCATTTGTGACTCATAGTGACGAGCAAAATAAACAACGTGTGCTCAATGATGAGTCTCTTGACCTCATGAGGCAGTATGGACTGACGCCTACGCTGCGCGCCAAGGAGAGAGAATCGAAGGCGCGTAGTCCCCGGTAGCCACTAGGCGAGACTGTTTTTCTGACGTGCGCCAGCGCCAAAGGAA